>BFAR01000053.1 GCA_008974855.1 archaeon MnTg01 | reverse complement strand
CCTGATTGAGCAATCTCATCAATTAGCTGTACAGCTAAGGGATATGTAGTCATAAAATTACATCACCCTCTGTTTTTCAGCTTCACATATTGGACACTTTAGACCATTTGTCTTTTTCCTACAGATCTTGCATTTCATTGAAAATGTTTCATATTTTCCTAATCGATTATACTTTACAAATAATCCTAAACCAATTAATGAAAACATTCCTAACAAAATGAAATTCATTGGTTTTGAAGAATCAATACTGGCATAACCAAAATTACAATCAACAATACATTGAACATCATTTAGTTGATTGATTGATTTCCAACCAAAAACTGTACTGGGTGTGAAAATCAAAGCGACCAAAACAAAAGCCACCATGATTTTCATATCATGTTATAATATGATGAAACTTTAACATCATGTCTGTGCAAAATGAACAAAAGTAATAATTTCAAATGAGATTAATTTTAATTTGTTTTTGTATTTTTCGCTGATTTTTTAAGTTCGTTAAATGCAGATTGCACTTCACTTACTGCAGCTTCATCTTCAAGAGTACTAGTGTCTCCAATTTTTTCATTTTTTGCTATTGATTTTAACAGACGTCTCATAATTTTTCCACTTCGAGTTTTTGGAAGTTTTGAAACAAAGTAAATTTGCTCAGGTGTTGCTATTGGACCTACCCCTTTTCTAACCATTTCAACAATTTCTTTTCTTAAAACTTGCTCATTTTTTTGAATTTGTTGTTTTAATACAACAAAAGCGATGATAACTTCCCCTTTGATATCATGAGGGATGCCACATACTGCAGCCTCCGCTACATCATTATGTGATACAATGCTACTTTCAAGTTCGGCTGTGCCAATTCTATGGCCTGCAACTTTTAGGACGTCATCAGCTCTTCCAAGAATCCAAAAGTATCCATCTTCATCCCTTATTGCATAATCACCTGAATAGTACGAGTGGTCATATTTTGACCAATAGACTGCCTTGTACTTTTCATCATCACCCCATAATGTCAAAAGCATTCCTGGCCAGGGTTTACGTATTACCAAATAACCTTTAGTATTTACTTTAACGTCTTTTCCCCCTTCATCTACAACTGCAATATCTACTCCAGGGATAGGCAGAGTTGCAGAACCTGGTTTTAATGGAATAGTCTCTAATCCAGGTAATGGAGATAACATTATGCCTCCAGTTTCAGTTTGCCACCATGTATCAATGATTGGGCATTTTTCTTTTCCAATTGTTTTAAAATACCATTTCCAAACTTCAGGATTAATTGGCTCACCTACTGTTCCAAGTAAACGTAATGTTGAAAGATCATATGAATTTGGAATATCGTCTCCAAATCGCATAAACATTCTCAAAGCAGTCGGAGTTGTGTAAAATATTGTAACTTTGTATTTTTGTATAATATCCCACATTCTAGAAATATCTGGATAGTCTGGTGCACCTTCATACATTACCTCTGTAGCACCATGCATTAATGGGGCATAAACTACATAGCTGTGTCCAGTTACCCAACCAATATCGGCAGTACAAAAAAATACGTCAGAGTCTTTAATGTCAAATGCCCATTTGAATGTGGAATACAGTTGAGTTAGATAGCCACCTGTTCCATGTAGAACTCCTTTTGGTTTACCAGTAGTTCCTGAAGTGTAAAGGATGTAAAGTGGGTGATCACTAGATAATTTTTCTGGCTCACATTTAGTAGAAGCATTTTTCATAAGCTCAGACCAAAGATGGTCTTTTGGATTCATTTTAATTGGAATCTTGGTTCGCTCAAAAACTATAACATTTTGAACACAATCCAATTCTTGGATTGCCTCATCTACTACTGACTTGAGTTTTACAACTGAGCCTCTTCGATAGCCTCCATCTGCGGTGATAACAATTTTTGATTTAGAATCATCAATTCTCTCCTTTAATGCGTTTGAGCTAAATCCTGAAAAAACCACAGTGTGAATCACCCCAATTCGAGCACAAGATAACATAGAAATTGGCAATTCGGGAACCATTGGAAGGTAGATTGTAACTCTATCGCCTTTTTTTAATCCAAGTGATTTTAAGACATTTGAAAATTTTTGGACCTCAGTTAATAGTTCATTGTAGGTTAAAGTTCGGCTATCTCCATTTTCTCCCTCCCACAAAATAGCGGGTTTTTTGGACCTTGTATTTTGATGAATGTCAAGTGCATTATATGATGCATTTAGAGTGCCTCCTACAAACCACCTACCAAAGGGAGGATTCCAATCCAAGGTTTTAGTCCAAGATGAAAACCAGGAAAGATTTTTTGCTTGTTCATTCCAAAATGAAATAAAATCAGAGTCAGATTTTTTTCTAGTTTCAAAGTCATTGTTACCAAGACCAACATTGAAAACTTTAGAATCCATCTTAATAGTATAGATTAAGGGATTTCTAAATGTTAAAAATATAAAAAAAAATGAAAAATTTTTAGAAACTACTGTGCTTCCATTCTTGAAAGCCAGTCTGATTCATCGGATTTTTTTTCAGGATCTGAGCTTATTGCATTTTGACTTGCTGAAACTGGTGGTGAAGTTACCATTGGTTCAGAGGTCGGGGCTGCAGGTTGTTCAGTTTCGGTTGCAGGTTGATCAGTGTGGGTTGCAGGTTGTTCAATTGGCGCGTTAGCAGCTTGCTTTGGTACTTCGGGAAGTTTCGTTTGCACTTCTAATTCACTTTGGGTGCCGAGGTAAGATACTGCTTCTTCTTGAAGTTGCTCTTTCGGGGCTTCAGTTGTCTGAACCTCCATTGAAAGATCTTCAAGGCGTTTTTGAACATTAGAAATTTCTGCTTGTTCATGAGTTATGTGCTCAATCAAATCAGTGGTTTGTGTCTTTACCGACTCAAACGTTGATTCAGAAATTTCATTACTCTTAAACTGCATCTTGCCATCAAATATGAGCATTTTAACTGATTTCATTTGCTCATTTAATTCTGCAGCTCTAGCATCTAGTTGGGCTTTGATTTCGTTTTCAGATTCATCTAATGTAGATAGCTTTGATTTGTATTTTTCATGTAGCATTTCTGCTGATTCTTTCATGTCATCATTTTCAGAAGCTAAATCTATCAGAGCCTTTAGACGACGAAGAGTGAGTCCTTTTTCTCGTAATAGTCGTTGAGAATCAAGTCTCCATTTAGGAATGAAAATTACTACGTCAGGTTGAACAACTAATTGTTCAAATCCGATTTGTTTCAAACCTTCTGCACCACAATCGATTCCAACGGTTTGAATGCTTCCATCGATTTCGCTTATAGTACCTACGACTTTACCTACGAGAGTTCCATACATATCCTTGACTTTTTTTCCGATAATCTGGATCTCGTCGTTACTCATGGGCTATGATTTAAAGCTGGCTATAACCCACAAAGTGTTAACAAGGTTTCCAGTTTTAGTAAGAACAAATTAACTAAACTGAAATCGCATGAATAGCAATTTTTAAATTTTAAATAAAATCCTCAAAAGTCATGATTACTCAAGAAGAGTTGGTGCAAATCTTGCAGTTTGTTTCAAAACGATGGACAGACATCTCAAGAGAACCTGAAAATAAAATCATGCAGACTTTGCCAAGTAACTTTTGGATGAACTCTGTTGGTGGAAAAGCAGGAAAAGGTAGATGGGTTACCGTGTTAATGTATACTGAACAAGAAGCAGACGCAAATGCTTTCAAAGAAGTTTTGCTACGTTGGCAAACAAAAGGAATGCAAACTACTCCAAATTCAGATCTTATTCAATTAAAAAAAGGATAGATTATTAATAATTAGAAAACTTGCAAACGTATTGTCAGAAAAGTTTTCAAAATCTGAAGAAAAGATACTTTTGAATCATTTTTCTAACACTGATGATTCAGTCTTTGCCATAACTACACCTAAACAAGTTGATCGCGGGGCGCTCATGTCACGCTACAGTAGAACTGACAAAAGTATGCGCAGGATTTTTCTTGATGAATTTTTGGCAAATAAAAAAAGAGGAGAAGAATTTTACAATAGAGTTTTAATTGAATATGGTGATGATTCAGTTGCAGAACTTGGTGCAGCGCAGGTTGCAATTGAAGGTTTATCAAATATCGCAGTAAAAAAAATTGAAGATCGTAGAATCGGTTTGTCATATCTTGAAAAATCTTCAAGATATGTTGTATGGAATAAAAAAGAAAATGGTAAATACAAATTTTATAGAGATTCCGCAATAATGAATTCTCGTTTTGCAGATAAATACATTGATTCGTGCAATTTAGATTTTGATGTCTATTCAAAAAACATTGAACCGATGATAAAATATGTTAGAGAAAAATATCCTATTGAAAAATATACATTCAAAGATTCAAACGGAATTGAACAGCCTTATTTAAAACTAAAAAATGAAAGCGATATAAAATCAGCTGGAATTATCTACAGAGGTTCAACAAAAGCTAAAGCGTTAGATATTTTACGTGGACTACTACCAGCTTCAACTCTAACAAATGTTGGAATTACAGGAAATGGAAGAGCGTTTGAATATTTGTTAACAATTTTGTTTAGCTCTGATTTAAAAGAAGAAAGAGTTTTAGCAAAAAAAATTAAATACGAACTTGATTCTACCATAAAGTCATTTGTAAGACGGGCTGATGACAAATATGGTAAAGCCATCCAAAATTATCTTCAAGATATTCGAAAAACTAGTCTCAAATTTACCAAAAAATATGCTCATGGAGATGCTCCAAAGCAGAGTATAACAAAACTGGTAGATTTTGAGTCAGAGTCAAAGGCAATCAATAAGATAGTTGCTGGAATTCTTTACGAGCAATCATCAGGAATTTCCTATCAAAAAATACTTTCAAATGCTAAAAAAATGCCTAAAAATAAAAAGAACCAAATTATTGAAGACTTTTCTAAACTACGAAAAAATAGACGTCATAGACCACCACGTGCATTTGAAATGGTAGAGTATACCTTTGATTTGATTAATAATTTTGGAATGTTTAGAGATTTTCATAGACATAGAGTACTTACTATGGAACGACAGCTACTAACAACTCAGCATGGTTTTAAGATGCCAGATGAAGTTTCAATACTTGGGATAGACAAAGACTTTGAAGATTGTATGTACAAATCAAAAGTAGTATTTGATATGATTAGAAAAAAATATCCGCATCAAGCGCAATATGTTGTAAATT
>BFAR01000052.1 GCA_008974855.1 archaeon MnTg01 | reverse complement strand
ATTTTGGAGGCTCTGTCATCATAGTCTATTTTCTACCCACAAGAATATAGTATTTTTAGCTAGATTAAATTTCACTTTCACTACGATTAATGGTGCCCAGATTTACTTTTACTCTAAGAGAATCTTCAGAAATTCTTTTGTTAATCCTATAAAGTGCTCTATTTGCAATATCATCACCATATTTTGCCCTAAGCTGTTTCATTAGTATGGTTCGAACCCTACCAAATCTTTCTTTATCATTCATTATTGCATCTTCACTTTCTAGCTCTCCATTATATAGCATATTCTCTATTCCTTTCTCTTTTGTATAGGTGCCTGCCATGGATACCTCGTCTATTCCCTTCTGAATGCAACTAAACCATTTGTCATGCTTTGGTTTTATGGTAATGTGCTTATGAGATTTTGTGCGTTCAATTGAACAGCAATTGAGTTAATTGAAAATCAATCTTAGAATTCGTATTCAAGTAAATTATTTTCAAAGAACAATAAAAAAAGACTGGAATAATCACGAGAATAAATGAAGATTCGTTAATTTTGTCTCATATCTTTTCTAATATGATCAATTTTATATCCAAATGCTTTTTTTGATTTATCATTTTTCTTCAAACCCAATACATTACCGCAGGAAGGACACTTGAAGAAAAGATCTAATGAATTTTCAAAAGTTACTCTTGGGCAATCTTCATTTCCACAATGATAAAAATCTGAAGAACTTTCATAATCTAATCTTTGTTGAAGTCTATCTAGTATCTTCTTCTTTTGTCCTTCAATGAAATTTTCTACTTCGTCTCTTCTTGAACGCCATCGATAGACAAACCATCCTTTCTTTTCATCTTTGACTCTAATTCCGGTAATCAACGCTTTTCCAAAAAGATCGTAAAGCACCTTTCTTACCATATTGATTCGTAATCCAGTAGAACTAGCTATTTCTTCATCAGTTGCATCCTCAGATTTTAAAAGAGATCTTGCTACTTTGAGATATTCATCTCCCCCTATCATTGTAGAAATTCTCACGAATGGATCTTCATATTTGTCAATCATGATTCAATTCATCCCTTCTATTCCATTATTTATCCATTGTTTTGTTCATAATTACTTTTTTACCATTTTTCGTTGGTATTATCTCTCTAGATGGATTTTCAAATTTTGTTAAAAGTTGTTTTCCATTTTGAATTCTGTCTAATAATACTGCTAGTGCGCTAATTTCAGAATGTGGTTGATTCCCTACTGCCACATTATAATCTGCAAAATCAAATATTTCACGTGGAACTTTTTCTGCTCCTACTACTATTAGGATTTTTTCCTCTTTTTGAAGCGATGGAGCTATCTCGTTTATGTTTTCTCCATACATTGTCAAATGAACAATTTTCCTAGAACTTACTTTTTTTTCCTTGACAATTTTTTTCCAATCAGTAAAAAACTCAATTTCAAAATTCCCTCCCCAGGTAGCATTAATCTTGTGAAGAGTGTCTTTAATTTCTGGATCAACTTCATTCATGTAAATTTTTGAAGCACCAAATGCTCTTGCAACTAATGCTACATGTGTAGTTACACGGTCATCTCTTACTAGTCTCTGACCAATTCTTAACACTTCAAAATCCATAGTTTTTGTCAAGCTCCTCTTTTCTAGATTCTTCTAAGATTGTAGATTTTTTTAATTCTAACATATTTGAAATTAAACTTTTTAATTGTAAAATATTTTCTCCAGTTTTAGATGAAATGTCAATCCATTTTTTTGTTTCATCTATTTTTAAAAATTTTACTTTATCAATAATACTATCTGATTTAATTAGATCCGATTTATTTAATACAAAAATCATCTTATCGGGTTCAACTCCTAACTCATAAAGAGTTTTTGTACAGCTTTGAAATTTCTTTCTCAAGTCTGATCTGAAATCACTTATATCAATTACTACTAGAACAACTTCGGTATGGAGAAGCTCTTCAAGAGTTGATTTGAAAGCCTCAATCATATATGCAGGTAGTTTACTGATAAACCCAACTGTATCTGAAATTAAAACATCTTTTTTGCCAATGGTTAATTTTCTAGTAGTTGTTGTTAGAGTTGTAAAAAGCTCTTTTCCTTTTTGGCGGTCTTCTCCAGTTAATTGATTAAACAAAGTTGTTTTTCCAGCTGAGGTATATCCTGCTAATGAAATTGTTTTAAATCCCATTCTTTTTCTTCCCTGTCTGTGAAGCTCACGATGTTTTCCTACTTTTTTCAGCTTTGATTTTATACTTATCATTCTGTGTTTAATGTCATTATAATAAACATCGACCTCAAATTTTCCTATTCCTAAAAATCCTGGTTGTTCTCCCTTTTTAGCAAGACGTACTTTCTCTTTAGCTCTTGACATTTCGTAACGCAAATGTGCAAGCTTTATCTGAAGTTTTGATTCAGAACTAGTTGCCCGGCTATCGAATATTTCTAAAATCAACGTCTCTCTGTCAAGTATTAGCATTTTTAGTTTAGAAGCTAAATTATAATTTTGACTAGGTCTTAGAAGTTCATCAAAAATTATCGCCTCTGGCCTAAATTTTGGAATTAGTTTCTCAATATCCTCAACTTTTTTTTCACTAATTCCAAATTTTGCTCTTTGTAAATATTCTTGCTTTATTACATTGGAAATTTTGTAACCTGCTGCATCACATAAGGCTAAAGCCTCATTGATGGCATCATCTTCATCATAGGTAATTAATATCGCAGATTTCATTTATAACAAAATTTACATTTTAGGTTTTTTAAGAATTTTTTCAATATTCATGTTAAGGACAATTTCTGAAATGTCACTGGAATATTCTGCAATTCGTCGAATATTTTCAACCATTCTTCTAATTCTGAAAATTTCTTCATCGTCTTTTAATGATTTAGTACTATCGAGGACCTTTTTTTCAAATTTCGTGATTTCTGTGGATTTTTTTATGATCTTTTCTGCATGTGCATAATCTTCCTTAAAGAGAGCAAGACAAGAGTCATCTAATACAGATAAAGCAAACTCATTCATATCTTGTATTTTTGAGAGAATCTCTTTTTTGATAGGTTTTTTAAATTCTAGCAAATCTTTAGCAATAATTACAGCATGATCTCCAGTCCTTTCAATATTTTTTACAATTAATCTATAACCCAAACAATCTCTAGAATTTTTAAATCCCATTTCTTTTAGCAAATGCTCATTTTGAATCGCAATTTTTAGCTGACGGATGATGTAAAAACCAAACCTATCAACCTCGTCATCTGTGTTAATTACTTCTTTAGCAAGATCAAAGTTTGATTCTTGCATTGCCAATAAAACATCCCTTAACATTGAATTGGCCAGATGAATCATTCTTTTGACTGCACCATTAACTGAGAGTTCTAATAAATTTACCAATACCTGAATCGTAATACCTTCAGTAGAATCCGAGATAATCTCAGTTCCCATCAACATTTTTTTTACTGCGTCTTTAACTGCAGTTCTTTGAGCCGGTTTGAATCTTCCTGACTTTGGTTTGACGTTAATAGTTTTGAATCCTAGAAAATAAAGGGAAATTAATTTTCTTACGATTGATGAATTATCATCGTCTAAATTAACCTCAAAAGTCGCATCTTCAATTTGAAGAGCTTTGTTTTGATATCGGGTTGGAGAAATTTGTAAAGTAGAAGAACCTTGTCTAACAACGTTGATTTGATCTCCTTTTTTTAGACCAAGGTCCATAATCCAGCGTTTAGGCAATGAAACAATGTATGAGGATTTTCCAGTAAACTGAATTTTCCTTGTTTCTTCTCGTTCTACCATATTCTATACTTTTTTTGATTAACTATATAGATTTCTGTCTTAAATATAGAGAAGATATAACAAATATTTAGATTACTTTTTTTATAATAATATGGATTCTATCGAAAAACTCAATCATACATTAGATGCACTTTTTGGAGATGGAGTTTCTAAATACATGCCAAAAAAAATAGAAATTACCTACTCTAAAAAAAATGGAAGAATTCGAAGCGTCTTTTATGATGGAAAACTTCTATGTACATTGAGAATAGATGGTGGCCTTGCAATATCTCCTCTATTAGCCCAAATTCTTCTAAAAAGTAAAAAATTCAAAGAAAACTGTTTAGAGATAGATAAAGATTCAAAACCATTTGTTGAAGATGGTAGATCCGTTTTTTGTCAACATGTACTATGGTGTGGCAAAAACA
>BFAR01000051.1 GCA_008974855.1 archaeon MnTg01 | reverse complement strand
TATAAAACCAAAGAGAGAATTCTCCATACAAAAAAATCTGATTATGCATTTGTTAGACGAGGTGACAAGATAATTGGGCATATTGAATTTGAGGCTTCAAGATTTGGAAGAGAAAAATGGAAAATAAAAAATGAAGAAAGAAGATAATTCATCTAAATTTTAATCCCTAGTAAGATACATAATTAGATTTTTTACAAAAAACCGTATGACTAGAATAGGGTTAATTGGAACAGGAATGTTAGGTAAGGCAGTTGGATTACACCTATTAGAATCAGGATATCAATTAGTAGTATTCAACAGAACTAAAAGTAAAACTGAAGAGTTATCAGAACATGGTGCCAAAGTATTAGAATCTCCAAAAGAAGTTGCTGAGAAATCTGATCTGATTTTTACAATTGTTAAAGATGCAAATGCGGTAAAAGAAGTATCGTTTTCGAAAAATGGAATTGTTGAGGGAAAGCATGACAATTTAGTAATTGCTGATATGAGTACGATTAATCCCAATGCATCTAGAGAGATTGCCAAACAGTACAGTCAACATGGGATTACAATGCTTGATACTCCTGTCATGGGAGGGCCTAATGTTGCCATTAAAGGAAAATTGGTGTTAATGGCATCAGGAGACAAAAATGCCTTTGAAAAACACAAAAAGATTTTTGAGACAATTGCAAACAAAATATTTTTCCTTGGAGAAAATGGCACCGCACATGCTGTAAAATTATCAATGAATCTACAAATTTCAATGCTAGCACTAGCGTTATCCGAAGGGATAACTCTAGCAAGAGGTGCAGGAGTTGAACCAACAGTATTTTTATCAATTTTAAATTCAACTTATTTTAAAACAGGAATGAGTGAAAACAAAGCCTATAAGATGATAAAAGATGAATTTTCTCCTACGTTTACTTTAAGTAATTTAAAAAAAGATTTGGATACTATCAATGAAGCTGCCAAAGAATTTGGTCTGCATCTCCCAATGACTACTAAAGCGAATGAGATTTACAAAAAAGCAGTTGAGGAGGGTTTTGGAGAAATTGATTATACTGGAATTCTTGCATACCTAAAGAAAGCTACGAAATTAGCAGAATAACACAATAAATTTAAGATAAGATAGTTTTCATAAAATTATGCGTCTTAAAGATAAGGTCGTAATTGTTACAGGAGCATCAAGTGATATTGGAATTAGTATCGTTAAGAGGTTTACTGAGGAGGGCGCAAAAGTTGTTTTGTTAGGAAGAAAACTCAAAACCTTAGAAAAAGCAATATCTTCAATTGATAACAAAGATGCTGCAGTACCAATGCAATGTGACATCATTAATGAAACAGAAGTAAGCCAAATAATTGAACAAATTTTAAACAAATACGGCAGTATTGATATTTTGGTAAATAATGCTGGAGCAATAAATACTCCAGTTCATTTTGACGAAATGCCTGATTCTGAGATAAAAAAATTAATCGATGTGAATTTGTATGGTGTTTTTAAAATGACAAAGGCTGTTCTTCCCAGCATGCGAGAAAATAAGAAAGGCTGTATTGTCAACATAGGTTCAATCTCAAGTGAAAGGGCAATTCCCAGGGTTCATCTGGCTGTTTATTCCGCTACAAAGGCAGCAATTAGCATGTTTACTAAATCAATTGCAGTTGAATATGCAAGATCAAATGTTCGTTGCAACTGTATTAATCCAGGAATAATAAATTCAGGAATGATAAAACCATATCTTGATGATCCAGAGGCTAGAAAAGTTCTTGAAGATAGGCTACCATTGAATAGAGTTGGGGAACCCATTGATGTTGCAAATGCAGCTTTGTATTTGGCATCTGATGAGGCTAACTGGATAACAGGAATTGTTCTTAATGTTGATGGTGGCAAAACTGCTTCTGAAGGCTAGTTCTCTAAAAGTAATGCTTAAGCTATATGTTTTATGGCTAAATTAAAATTGAAAATTGAAGGTTTTTGTTGTATATTCTGATATTAAATTAGCACATGCTCCCTTGTGCCTAGAAAATTCGCATAACTAAGTGTTAACGCATAGGGTGACAGTTTGGGAATTGGATAAAAGTAAACTGATGTGTTAACAGTTCAATGACTAACATAAAATTTCTAAAAGGATACGGGTTTTCAATTAGAGTAAAACATAACAAACATGTTTTCATAAATTCCTAAATGAAGTACAAATTATTAAAAAAAGAGAGGTGGTGTATTGAACAATGACAAATATCTGGATTCATACACAAATTGACACTATACCAAATGAGTTTTGGTTTGTGGATTATGACAAAGGATTAGCAACAAAAAACGATCAAAAACCACGATTTACAAGCATACGAAAATGGCAAGGTGATATAACGAGTTTTTTTGTAACCAAAGGAATCAAAGTTATCGAGGAAAATGAAAATACTTTAAGATTTGAAAAAGAAGAAATTTTTTAATTTACAGTTCGTATCAAATGTTAATGAAAAAAAGTAGTCAGTAACACTAACAAAATTAATCTTTAAAATGCTTTTTGCTTTCGATAATGAAATTTTTTACCCAACAGTACCTCAATTCTTCCTGCGTATGGACCTTTTTGGGTTTTTGACATATTGGACATATCTCATTAGTTTTTTTAAATTTTGAGCCATAAGCCCCTGAAATAGGGTCATCCCTATCACTGTCATAGAAGTCCATTACTACACCATTACACGGTTTTTTATATAAATCTCAAAGTGATTTAGCGAAATTGAAATCTCTATTTAGGCTTCATAAAATTAAGAATTTTCAATTCCATCAACTCCAAAATCCCGAGATTCTAGGTGATTTCAATTTTGCCAAGGAGTTTCAAATATTGAAGTGTATTTATCGGCAATGCTTATAGCAACTACAACACCCAAAAATATGCCAATATGTAGTGCAATCAAGTACATGCTAATCAGATCCACGAACTATCAGGCACTAAACTAAGTAAAAAGCTAACCACCATGTGGTCTGCTACTATTATTGGATTGATTTTTACTCGTTATGCTCTAAAACAAAAAGTTAATCTTTAGAAATTAATATGACAGATTCACTAAATTTCAGATTTGGAATATAAACAATCTTTCCATTACTTGTTTTTGCAACAGTCTTCATCAAATGAAACTCAATAATTTGAGCTTTTATTCCATCAATTTCAATATAGTCACCTATGTTGATATTTTTATTCAGATAAAGCCCTATACCTGATACAATGTTTTTTAGATGATTTTGTATTGCAAAGGTTAGCAGAAAAAAGCCTACTCCAATTGTGGCTATTACTTCTGTTGCAACGTCAAACCACCCAAGGGCTATTCCCAAATAGCCAGCTTCTAGAATTATTATTACCAAAGAGATCAAACCCAAAAGCTTTGAAGATCCCTTTAGATCAGATAATTTTGATTGGATTACAAATTTTGCTATGATGAATATGC
>BFAR01000050.1 GCA_008974855.1 archaeon MnTg01 | reverse complement strand
TGTCCTAAAAAGTGGGATGTTCCCATTTGTAATGCTTTTCCATCAGGCATAAGAGATTCCATTGTAGTAGTATAAACTGCTCCAACAAATTTTTCCTTCTCACTTTTTTTTCCGGTAATTACAGGAATTGCTAATTCATTCTCGACTGTATTTTTATAAATTTCTAAAATTTTCATTACCTCCTTTTCTGCTTCTTCTGCTGTTGTATGAACAGTATGTCCTTCTTGCCACAAAAATTCTGAATTTCTAATAAATGGTTTTGTTGCTTTAATTTCAGCACGTAATGCTGTATTCCAAAAGTTGATTTTTAGAGGTAAATCTCGCCAGCTCTTAATCCATTTTGAATACATTGAATATGCTAATGTCTCAGATGTTGGACGTAATGCAAGCCTATCTCCTATTTCATTTTCTCCTGAATGAGTAACCCAAAAAGCCTCTGGATTAAATCCTGCAAAATGTTTTTTTTCTTTAGATAAAAGAGATTCAGGAATTAAAACTGGTAAAAATCCATTTCTTATTCCCTCTTTCTTAAATTTTTCATCTAATGCAGATTTTATTGATTCCCAAATGGAATATCCATCAGGTCTAAGGACGATGAGTCCCTTAACCGGAGCGTAATCTGCAAGCTCAGCTTTTAGAACTACCTGAGTATACCATTCACTAAAATCATCATTTTTTGTAACTGTTATCCCAATATCTTTACTCAATTCAACATTTGAAGAAAATCTATACTAATGAGCTTTTCTTGTTTAAAGAGAGTCCCCTTTACACAGAACCTTGCCCATAACCCTACTTTGGAAATTCGGGCATACAAAGCATTGAACAAAATGAATGTTATCTTTTAGAACAGGACACTCTACATATTCTGTTTTCATTTTTTTGAGCATTTTTGGACTAACCCCTTTTAATTTCAGTTTTCCTTTTTCGTCCATCATTCCAGATTCCTTTAACACTTCTTTTACATTGTCAGGAATTTTTTGACGTTCTTCTGTTTTTTTTATTTCAACTTCATATTTATGCTCAAGTTCTTCTACCATAGTGTTGATTGATATAATATTCGATTTATAGATGTTGGCGATCAAAAACTTCTTAAACTTTAATATATTCTGTATTTAGCTCAAATGCAGAAAGTAATTGCTTGTAATTTTTGATGTAGAGGGAGTCCTCTTTGACGCTGAATATTTACCAATTCTGGCAGAAAAATTAAACAAAGAAAAAGAAATTTGGGAAATCACAAAAAAAGGAATTCAGGGAGAAATTAACTGGGAAGATGGATTAAAAACCCGAGTTGACTTGCTTAGAGGAATTGATTTTAAAATCTGTAAGGAAATTGCTGATTCTTTACCAATAATGACTGGAGCAAAAGAGGCTTGTCGTGCTTTGAAGGAGGCAGGATGGAAACTCATGGCTATTTCTGGTGGATTCACTATAATGACTGATAGACTTAAAGAAGAATTAGGTTTGGATCATGTTTTTTCGAATGAACTAAAATTCACCAATGGGAAACTTGATGGTGTTAAAATTGTTGTAGACTCGGATAAAGCAAAATCTGCTAGAATAAAAATTCAAGATTGGAATGTGAAAAAAGAAGATATTGTAGTTGTTGTAGACGGCGCAAATGATATTAAATTATTTGATATCTGTGGTCTAGGAATTGCATATAGAGCACAGGATATAGTAAAAGATCTAGCCACCATAACTTTAGACGAAAAAAATCTAGCACGAATCATTGATATCATTAATCAGCATTATAATCTAAAGTTAGAATCTCCAACTATCGCTTAACCATCTTTCCTTTTCCCTATAGTTAATAACATACTTGAATCAAGTTTACTCATTAATTCAATGACTCTTGAAGTTTTTCCAATTCAAATCAATAAGGATATACAAAAAGACGAAAAAATTGTTGATCTAATCTTATCATCTTCAAAACAAAAAATTCAAGATGGAGACATATTTGTTATCTCGCAAAAAATCATCTCTAAACAGGAAGGCAAAGTTGTTAATCTTTCAGAAATAATTCCATCAGAACTAGCAGTAGGAATAGGTGCCGCATACAATAAAGATCCTAAACTTGTTGAAGCTATTCTTTCTGAATCAAAAAGAATAGTCAGAATGCACAATGAAATACTTATTGTAGAAACCCATCATGGCTTCATATGTGCAAATGCAGGGGTTGATGAAAGTAATGTTGAAAACGGTTATGCAACATTACTACCAATTGATCCAGATAAATCAGCCATTACTTTACAAACTCAACTTTACAAAAAAACTAAGAAAAAAGTTGCAGTAATCATTTCAGATACTTTTGGTAGGGCTTTTAGGATGGGTCAAACAGATGTTGCAATTGGAATCGCAGGAATGGATTCTATACTTGATTATGCAGGAACAAAAGATCGTTTTGGGAAAATATTACGTGTAACAGCTATTGCAATTTCTGACGAAATATGTTCTGCAGCAGAACTAGTAATGGGAAAGACAAGAAACTGTCCTGTAGCAATTGTACGAAATTA
>BFAR01000049.1 GCA_008974855.1 archaeon MnTg01 | reverse complement strand
AGTAAATTAACAGAAACACTAGTTATTGCAGAATTGGGATTTTCAGATATTATCATATATGGGGATTTTCCAAAGGGAGGAATGACTTCAAGAATAGTTGTACCAATAATTGTTTCTAGAGGATTCTCACTAAAATTATCATAAAAGCCGGCCCAAATTTTTATTCCACTGATAGGAAAATTTTTTGTGTTTTCTACTTCCCCAAGAATAACAGTTTTACCGTCATCGTTTTTGTAGTTAAATGGTGAAAAACTCGTAAGGACAATTCCCAATGTTGGTGCTTTATCTGTAAATTCTTGAGAATAACTTGAACTAATTGGAAATAATGCAAATATCAAAAAAAACGCCAGTAATGTCTTTTTCATACAAAATCGTTTGACATTAGCGATTAATCTTGTAGAATATATCATAATGTAAACAAGTTGGATAGCCAGGTTTTACCTATTACTACTGTATAATGAAAATAAGAAAAATATGTTAAAGAGATAATTATGTTATCTTCGTTTTTTCATAGCAGTTATAGCTAGCCAATAAACTAAACCAGGAGCTAAACCCACTATAAGAGGAATCCATACGGGCCATCCGTCTGCTGGTGATGCCATGTAAAATTGACTCTACATATCATATTTAAATCCATCCTAGAGTTTTAAACTCGAAAATGATCGCTTTGAAGAAATTCATCAACTCAAAGCAATTTTAAAAAAATATTAAATTAAAAATGGACTGAAGGGGATTTGAACCCCTGACCCCTCGCGTGCAAGGCGAGTATTCTACCAGTCTGAACTATCAGCCCATGGAGTTGTTGGTTGGAGTGCGGATTTTAATTGTTGTCTTCTTTGTTTGGCAAAGATTTTATTTCCAACAATTGAAGATTTTTTTATGGTACTATTAGAATCTCAAATCAAACTAAAAACTGGGGATCTTGCGCCAGATTTTGATTTAATTGGAATTGATGACAAAAAACATTCCTTACACAGCTACATAGATTATGAGGGATTACTTGTAATTTTCATTTGTAATCATTGTCCTTATGTTAAAGCAAAAATTGAAGCAATTAAAGAAATTCACGAAAAATTCAAAGATAAAATTGCAGTTGTGGGAATTAATAGCAATGATCCAGTGAACTACCCAGATGATAGTTTTGAAAATATGAAAAAAACGGCTCAAGAAAAGAACATGAAATTTGATTATCTCGTAGATGAGACTCAAGAAATTGCCAAAAAATATGGAGCATTGTGCACACCAGATCCATTTCTTTTTGATAAACAAATGAAACTAATTTTTCATGGCAGGATTGATAACGCAATGAAGCCAGAAGATGTCGCTACAGAAAAGACAATGATTGATAATCTTGAGAAATATCTTTCGGGGGGGAAAATTGAAAAAGATTTTGATCCTTCAATTGGTTGCTCAATAAAGTGGAAAGAACAGCAAACTTAAATGACCTAGCTCTTGAAAATTTTTCAGGGCCGGTAGCTCAGCTTGGCTGGAGCGTTCGACTGATAAACTCTTTCAGATATCGAAAGGTCGTGAGTTCGAATCTCACTCGGCCCACGTAAATTTTTAATTAATGGAACGCTCAAATATAGTTTGAGACCATTGCAAAACAGTTTCTAAATTATTTGCAACTAAATCTGCTTTTACACTAGTCATGGTTTTGAGATTACTACAAAGAATCAGATTTAGATTTTTTCCAATTTTTCCTTTAGCAGCATTAACTGCTTGAGAGAAAAACTTCAAACCTTCTTCATTTACTGAGAATATGACGATTATCATAATGTCACTTTTTTTTGGCCATACTTTTCCAAGAAATTTCTGTAAATCCAAATCAAACATGACATCAATTGCATCAGACATATCACCAAGAGAAGAAACATTCCAGCCCTCAGAATGAAAAGATGTAGAAGCTGCTTCTGCAAGCAGAGTACTTGGCGAATCTGCAGAAATTAATACAACATTTTTTCGTTCGTCAATTTCTGCATTAATTTGATAAAGTATTTTAATTGAGTTTGAAATGATAGTTCCAAGTAGTTTTGATTCTGATTTACTAATTTTTCCTTGCTCAAAAAGTTCTTGAACTGATTCTATAGCTGGAACAATAATCTCATACATGATTTTTGACGTATTTGCATTAGAATGAATACAATTTCGAATTAGATTATACGATATATGTTCAGAACGATTAGTTAACAGTTCTAGATATTTTGTGTTTACACGAAAATAATCTGCTGGAAATTCAAACTGTTCTGTACCTTCTTCTAAAAACCATAAATGTACATTCCCAATATTTTTTTGGCCAAGCAGTCCTTCAGTTGCAAAAATGTTTAGATATTTTGACATTGTAACTCGATTTACTCCAAGCTTTTCTGAAATCTCAACTCCTGAAAGTCCTATTTTTGAATTTTTCAATACATCAACAAGTTTTTTTTTAATTTCTTGAACTTGATATCCTTTTGCCATATAGTGTTAGATTTTTTGTTCAAGTATAAAGTCTAATTCTTGTTTTCTCTCATGATTCATAATTTTTAAAGAACAAACATTAAATAGTTGAGTACCTTAATATACGGTAGGATAAAGTAAAATGCCTAAAGCTGGATTCAAGTCAATTACAATTTCTGAACAAGTTTACGATAAATTCCACGACGTTTTCCAGAAAAATAAATCAGAACTTGCTATGAAGGGAGTCAACAGTTTTGCCGGCTACGTCACATACATGCTAGAAGACATGATGTTAAAGGACAAAACATTTGCAAGATATGCACCTAAACTTGAAAAAATATCTGTAGATGATGATAGAGTTATAATTAAAGATAATATTAAAAATAGAATTGCTGAGGTTACCATACAAAGAGGCGAGCTTTTCTGTCAGTTATGTGATGAAAAGGATTGTGTCCATATTGGATTTGTATTTTCATTACCTGATGTTTACGAAGTATTGAATTCTAAAGGAATCAAACATCCAAAATAAGTGGAGGAGGTGGGATTCGAACCCACGAACCCCTAAG
>BFAR01000048.1 GCA_008974855.1 archaeon MnTg01 | reverse complement strand
AGTTACAGAGTGGGCTGTCGCAAAAAAATTTAATGGAATAGCAAAAGAATCAACACAAAAGCTTATTCAAAAAGATTTACTGGTAGATTAGAATGCTATTTTCACACATATCTGATACTCATCTAGGGCTTGTTCAGTATAATTCTGAAGAAAGAGAAAACGACATTTATGATGTTTTTAAACAAACTATAGATATATCAATAAAAGATCATGTTGATTTTGTAATTTTTGCAGGCGATATATTCCATACACCAAATCCAAGTGGAACTGCAATAATGCATATGGCTCATGCATTAAAAAAATTGAAAAAAAATAATATTGATTCTTTTTTTGTTTTAGGGGAACATGATATTAGTAGAATAAGATCATATCCAGTGCCTTATGTTTTTCATAAATTAGAATTTTCGCAATATATTGGTGAAGGAAAACCAACATATTACAAAGATGTTTTGATTATTGGATTTGATAAAATAAGAAAAAGCGAAATGCAAGACTTTGAGTCAAGATTTCAAGAAGTTGATTCAATTGCAAAAGAACACAAAGGTCATAAAATTCTTGTAATGCATCAGGGAATAACTGAGGCAAATAAGTTTGCAGGAGAATTAAGTACAAATGATCTTCCAAAAAACTTTACGTATTATGCAATGGGACATCTTCATGATAAATTCTTAAAATCATTTAGTAATCTGAAAGGCTCAATTGCGTATCCAGGTTCTATTGAATTAACAACAAGTGAAGGAATTAAAAATACAAAAAAAGGATTTTTTCAAGTAGATATTTCTGGGACAGAAGCTAAACCAGAATGGATTGAACTTAACATAAGACCACAGGTTTCAGCAAGTACTAATTTTGAGGATCTTACAAAAACTGTAGATGGTATTCTTGAACAAATCCATGAATCGATAAAAAAACCAATAATTGAGCTAAAAATTCAGGGCAAAGACATCCAAACAGACCTGGTGCAGGCACAAATCTCACGTTTAATGCCTTATGCACTTCATTGTTCATGGAAAATCAGTGAGAAATTATCAGATTCTTCTGTATTAATGGAAAAACCAATTCGTATGGATGATGAAATGTTAAAACTAGCTATATCTACGTTGAAATCAGAGCAATTAGCAAATTTTGCAATAAAAGAATTACTTCCATTATTGACATCAAATAATTTAGAACAAGCAAGTCAGCTTATTGTTGAAAACTACAAACAGTTTAAGCAGGAAAAATTAAAATGATAAATTCTATAGAGTTAGGCAATTTTCTATCTCATGCAGAAACAAAATTAAACTTTGGTGAAGGAGTTACAGTTTTTGTTGGCCCAAATGGTGCTGGAAAATCTGGCATTATTGACGCAATTACATTTGCATTATTTGGTCAACATACCAGAAAATCAAACAAGGGATTAATACGTAGAGGAGAAAATCAGGGATATGCAAAAATTAATTTTTCGATAAATAATAAAATGCTTCAAGCAACAAGAAAAATTAATCTTCAAGGAACATTATCTTCCCAATTTTTACAAAAAACAGATGAAGGATGGACACCAATAGCAGAAGGCGAAAGAAAACAATTTGGAGAATCAATGACAAGAAAAATTGAAGAATTTATTGGATTAGATTTTGAAAAATTAAAAATTGCTTCTATTGTGAGGCAAGGAGAATTAAATTCCATCATAAAAGCAAAACCAAAAGAATTCAAAGAATTAATTAATGCAGTAATAGGGATTGACAAACTAGATATTTCTTCAGAAAATATGAAAATAGTTCTAAAAAACTTTAGAGAAACAATACTAAAGGAATTTGGATATGATGATTCACATATTGAAATGTTAAAAAATGAAATTAAAGAGAAGGAGTTAGAAATTAAAAAGAATAAACCAATAGAAGAAAAACTTGAAGAAGAAAAACTGAAACAAAGAAAAGAAATTTCAATATTAAAAAAGAAAATAGAGGAGGATTTACCTAAATTAGATAAAATAAAACAATTAGAATCTAGAAAATTAGAGCTTGTAAAATATGCTAAAGACGCCATATACTCAATTCAAAAGGAGGTATCAGAAAAAGAAAGAAAAATTCATGACTGTGAGGGTTGTTTTGAGCACCTTGATGAGAAAAAAAGAATTGAAAAATCTCTTGAAATGGCAGAACTGGCCTTCAAGGAAACTGGGAAAAAAATTCAAAAGTACAAAATGGAAGTAATTTCTCTAAAAGAACAACTATCTCTTGCAAAGAAACTTCATCTCGAAAATGGGAAATGTCCTGTATGTGATTCAAAAGTAAATCATCTTAATCCGTTATTTCAAGAAAATCATCTTGCAGATGAACAAAATAATATCACGAAAAAAATTGTAGCTTTAGAAAATCAAAATGAAATGTATGAGAAGAAAAAACAAGAATTTTCAAATGTTTTTCAACAAATAATAGAAGATGAAACTACATTACGTGCACATTCAATAAATGATAAAAAAGAGATTGATGCCCTAAAGAAAGAAATTTCTTTACAAAAAATCAATATACAAAAAATTCCAATTAATATCAATTCGGGGTTATTAGTAGAGGTAGGATCAATAGATTCTCATTCAAAATTATTATATGAAAAAATCATGGAATTAGAAAATGAAATAATAAATTTTGATGAAAATAGTTTTTCTGTCTTAAGGAATTCTTTAGACGATAAACAGCAAGAATTAAGTGAAACTGATCAGAAATTAGGAGGAATATTAGAAAAAATTAGAAATGCAAAAGAATTAGTAGAAAAAAATCTGCTAATTGTAAAAGAATTAGTTTTTGTAAAAGATTATCTCTTACAAATAAATGAAATACAAGAAAATCTTTTCAATCGCGATGGGTCTGTAGCTACAAGTTTAAGATCGTGGGCACTACAAACAATTTCAGCAAAAGCATCAGAGTATCTTAACATGCTGAATACAAAAATTCAACGAATCGAACTATCTGAAAAAACAAGAGATGTTTCAATTACTTGTTATTCAAAAAATACTGTTTTAGATTTAGAATCGCTTAGTGGCGGAGAACAAGTAAGTATTGCTCTATCTTTAAGACTTGGAATGACGCAGTTACTAGGATCATCTAATCTTAATTTTATTATTCTAGATGAACCAACAATGTTTCTAGACGAAGAAAGAAGAAAATCATTGGTCAGAGTGTTATCCCAACTTTCTGACATAACGAATTCGTTAAATTCTCCTCTTCAGTTTATTATAATTACACATGACTCAGAAATTTTTGAAGATTCTTCAGTAGAACAAATTTTTAAATTTGAATCATCAGATAATGGAACTATTGTAACTGCGGTTTAACCTCCAGTTAGTTTAGCAAATTTCTCATTTTTACTTAATTTTTCCATAAAATCAATATTTGATAATGCGACTATTGCGGATTCTACAACGGGTTTATCAGGATCTTTTAGTGCTTGCTCAAGTGTAGGTATTGCCTCTTTTGTTCCTATTACTCCAAGAGCTATTGCGGCTTCATGTCTCACAAACATGCTAGGATCATTTTTTGTAGCATTCTCTAGTGGTTTAATTCCACTACGATAACCCATTTGACCTAATGAAAAAGCTGCTTCATGTCGGACTAACTCATTAGAATCATTTTTGAGAATTTTAGATATATACGGAACTTTGTCTTCTCCACCAAGATCAACTAGGATACAGGTAGCACGTGTACGAACAACATAATCATCATGATCTATTAGTTTAACAAAATACTGGGCATCTTTTTGTTCGTATTTCTCTTCCATTTTAGAAAATAGTCTTAATCTTTCTTCTGTAACTACACTCAATTTATGAATGCAGTTTTTTATCGCCTATATTATTCTATTAGTAGATCTCCGAGACAGTTATCTATTTAATGGATTTTCTAACCAAATTCATTGTTGAGTATTAAAGTCGGAGAAAAAGCCCCCAACATTAAAGTCTCCAAATGGGTTCAAGGATTACCTACTAATTTCGATAAAGAAAAAGACCATATTGTATTAGTAGAAGTTTTCCAAGTAAATTGTCCAGGTTGTTTTCTTTATGGAATT
>BFAR01000047.1 GCA_008974855.1 archaeon MnTg01 | reverse complement strand
TAAATCAAATTCTAAAACAAATTTTAGTCAGAGAATATCAACGAAACTCGCAGAGGTCGCCTAGCTCGGTAGGGCGCGGGCCTTGAGAGCCTGTGTGGTTCGCCATACGGGGGTTCAAATCCCTCTCTCTGCGCTTTTATTTTCCAAACTTTGCTAGTTCTGCTAAAAGAGCAGATAATTGAATTTCTGGATTTGCACCACTGAGAATTCTAAAATCATATTTAGCAATTGTTTGAACAATATCACTCAAATTTTTGTTCTTTGTTTTATACACAGCAGAGTTGATATATTTTAGAAAATCTGATTCAGACATTCCATAAACTTTGATGAGCTCAATCATTTTATTTCGAGCATCAGAAATTTTTCCACCAAGTGCAAGCTTGAGAACATCATCTACATCTTTGATTTTTGTAAGACCTGCAGATGCTTTTACGTTTGCCTCGGTAATTGCTCCTAAACTTGCAGTTGCTTGTAGTAAATTGATTGCATGTCTTAAATCTCCTTCTGAATATTCATAAATGGCAGCTAACCCTTTTTCATCAGCTTTTGCCTTTTCTTTTTTGGCAATCTCTTTTAGGTGTGAAATTAAATCTTTTTCAGGAATTGTTGAAAATTTGAAAACTGCACATCTGCTTTGAATTGGAGCAATAATTTTTGAAACGTTATTTGCGATCAGAATAAATCTACAAAATTTTGCAGTGTCTTCAATAATTCTTCTTAGAGCAGTTTGAGCATCAGCAGTCATCTCATCTGCCTCATCTAAAATTATAATTTTAAACGGAATTTCAGTATCGAGCCCTGCAAACCTGGAAAACGTCTTTACTCTATTTCTTACCATGTTAATTCCTCGCTCATCAGACGCATTGAGTTCTAGAGTACTATCCTTCCAATGTTCTCCTAAAATCTCATGAGACAAGCACAAGGCCATAGTTGTTTTACCTACACCTGGAGAACCTGAAAATAAAAGATGAGGCATTTCAGACTGGTTCTTTAAAAGTGCTTGAATACTGCCTACAATTTCTTTCTGATCTACCAGATCGGCAATCTTATGAGGACGATATTTTTCTACCCACATTATATCTGAAATAGACATTCCGATCTCACCATTCCTCAATATCAAGTAAATAGGTTCACTTTTACAGGATCAATTGATCTCACCATTTTGTGAAGAGAATTGATCGATCCGATTCATCACGTTCCAAAATGCGTGTACTGATCTGACATGTTAAGCAGTAGTGAGCTCTCAAAGGTCCATCATACGGGTTTTGACTTAGAGGATGTTAAGGTAACCTTTCTGCACGATATCAAAATTAACGTAGCGGGTGTTGATATTACAGGAAAACAGGGAGAAATTCTAAACATCCCACGATGGGTTGCTAATGTTCTCGAATCTGAAAAACATATCACCATTGAAGATACTGATATGGTTGTAGAGCTAAAGCAAGCTACTGTAAAGGAAAATGTTCAAGGTGAGTTTGAGCTAGCAACACTTGAACCTTACTTTTACGTTAGATTAATTGCATTTATGAAAAGATTACCAAAAGATGATTTTGACAAAGTCCAAAGTATGTTAAACTCATTAGTTCGTAAACGACAAGGAAAAATTATTCACTTGGCTGATTCTTCGCAATTAACTACAACCCTGAGTCAAAAGTTGACCTTAGAAGAACGGTCTTTCTATGAAAAAATTTACAACACATCAAATGACTTTAAAAAACAAATCTTAGGTGATAAGAAATGACTGCACTTGAAATTAAGACAAAATCAGCATTATCAGATGAGGTAAAAGAATTTCTAAAGCAGTACAAGGATAAACACGGCTCATTTACGTATGTAGAGCAAATCGACCAGATGATGCCCAAAAACTCTCGATTTATTGTTATAGACTATAATGATCTAGTGTCATATCCTCACACAGAATCAAAATTTAATGAAAACCCTGATGAAATTCTAACTGCTTTCTCAAGAGCAATAAAAGAAATTCTTCAAGAAAGATTTCCACAGTATGCAGCAAAAATCAAAGACGAAATTAGAGCTAGAATAATTAACTATCCAGTTCAGAGAAGTCTTCGACAAATCAATGCAGAAATTATTAACAAAATGACTAGTGTTTCTGGAATGCTAGTTAGATCATCAGAAATAAAACCACTTGCTAAAGAAATTACTTACAAATGTAGCAATAATCATGAATTTGGTATTACTTTAGAAAAAGGAATGACAGTTCCACCACTTTACAGGTGTGGAAGTGATCCTAAATGTACAAGTAAGGAATTTACAATTCAACCTGATAAAAGTAGATTTATTGATTTTCAAATTGGAAGACTGCAAGAATTACCTGAAGATTTACCACCTGGACAATTACCTCATTATATTGATGTCACAATAAAGCAAGATCTAGTAGATGCTGCAAGACCTGGAGATAGAATAATCCTTACAGGAATTGTAAGAATAGAGCAAGAATCCTTAATTGGTGCCAGAACTACAAGCGGACTTTATAGATTAAGAATTGATGCAAATAACGTAGAATTTATTGGTGGACGAGGTTCAAAGATTTCAAGAAAAACACAAAGAGAAGAAACCTCACCTGAAGACGAAAAAACAATCAAATCTTTGGCAAACCTTTCTGATATTTACGAGCGTCTCATTGGTTCATTTGCACCACATATTCAAGGACATGCTTTGATCAAAGAAGCAATTTTGTTGTTAGTTGTTGGTTCTACTCAAAGATTACTTCAAGACGGAACTAAGATTAGAGGAGATATTAACATATTTTTGGTAGGAGATCCGGGTACTGCAAAAAGTGAAATGCTAAAGTTTTGTGCAAGAATAGCTCCAAGAGGTCTCTATACATCTGGTAGGGGTTCAACTGCAGCTGGTTTAACTGCCGCAGTTATCCGGGATAAATCCGGAATCATGATGTTAGAAGCTGGTGCAGTGGTTCTTGGAGATCAAGGTCTAGTATGTATTGATGAGTTTGACAAAATGAAACCAGAAGATCGAAGTGCATTACACGAGGTAATGGAACAACAATCTGCAAGCATTGCAAAAGGAGGTATTGTTGCAACACTTAATGCAAGAACATCAATCCTTGCAGCAGCAAACCCAATGTATGGAAAGTATGATCCTTTCAAAAATATTACAGAAAATGTAAATCTTCCAATTCCACTATTAACAAGATTTGATTTAATTTTTGTAGTACGAGATATTCCATCAAAGGAAAAAGACGCTAGAATTGCAAGGCACATAATTAATTTGCATACGCCAACTGGAAACGACACTCGTTCTCTAATAGATTCAGATACCTTAACGAAATACTTGTCATACGCAAAGAGGATTGACCCAATTCTTACTAAAGAAGCTGAAGACAAGATTCTTGAATATTACATGAAAATGCGAAATGTAGAATCTGAAGAGATGATTACTGTAACTCCTAGACAATTAGAGGGCCTTATTAGACTTGCAACTGCAAGAGCACGCCTATTAATGAAGGACCAAGTAGATGGAGAAGATGCTGATCGTGCTATCTTTTTGATTGAAAGCATGCTTAATGATGTCGGCGTTGATGTAAATACTGGAAAAGTAGATCTTGGAGTTCTTCAAGGTAGGGCACACAGTGACGTTTCAAAGATGCAGCTCTTCATGGATGTACTAAAATCTCTCGAAGGCGACAACAAGATACCAGTAGAAGAAAAATTATTCATTACCGAACTTGTAAAATCAGACAAATTCACTGAAGACGAGGCAAGAAAGTACCTTAGAAGGATGCAACGTGAGGCATCTATTTATGAATCAAGACCAGGTCACTATAACCGAGTATGAAGATATCTGAATTAAAACTCTCAAAACCAGCTATTGAATTTCTAAAAAACGAAGGCTATTCTGAACTTTATCCACCACAACAAGAGAGTATTGATGCAGGATTACTTGATGGAAAAAATATTATTGTTTCAGCTCCCACTGCTAGTGGTAAAACACTCATAGCAGTTCTTGCAATGATAAATTATCTTTCAAAAAACAAGGGAAAAATAGTTTACCTTTGTCCATTGCGAGCTTTAGCATCTGAAAAATTTTCTGAATTTAAAAAGTTTGAAACAATTGATTTTGGACGAAAGATAAAGGTGCAAATTTCTACTGGCGATTATGAATCAGTGGATAAAGGATTAGAAAAAAGTGATGTTCTAATTCTAACAAATGAAAAGATGGATTCAATCATTCGTCATGGTCCTGAATGGATTGAAGACGTTGGATTAGTAATTGCTGATGAAATTCATCTCATTGGTGATCAGGACAGAGGTCAAACCTTAGAAGTTGTTTTAACAAAATTAAAACTATTAGAAAATAAACCTCAGATTTTAGCTCTTAGTGCAACTATAACTAATGTAGATGATCTAGCTGAATGGCTAGAATGTGAAACTGTAGACAATGAATGGAGACCTGTTCCACTCTATGAGGGCGTCTATGATGGAGGTTCTGTGATAATGAATGATGGACGAGAGTTTGAGGTAGAGGCAAGCATTATGGGAAAACCAGTTGATTTGGGAGTAGAATCCGTTCTGGATGGAGGACAATCATTACTATTTGCAGAAACTAGAAATCGCTCATCATCACTTGCTACAAAAGCAGCAGATGCTATCTTACATTCATTAAAGAAAAAAGAGATAGAAGAACTTGAAAATATTTCAAAAAAAATTCTTCAAAGTAACGAACATACTGAATTAGTAAAAACACTTGCAACCTTGGTAAAAAAAGGAGTCGCCTTTCACCATGCAGGTCTCAATCCAAATTGTAGACAAACCGTAGAAACTGAATTTAGAAGTGGTAAAATAAAACTTTTAGCAGCAACTCCTACGTTAGCAGCTGGTATTAATCTACCAGCAAGACGAGTTGTAATATCTAGTATTAATAGATACAACTCTCGAGTTGGTGCTAATCGACCCATTAGTGTCTTGGAGTATAAACAACTTTGTGGAAGAGCAGGAAGGCCACAATATGATGATTATGGTGAAGCAATAATTGTTGGAAATTCTAATGGTTCAGAATTAATTGATTATTATGTTAATGGAGAGCCAGAACCAATTGAATCAAAGATTACTGATGACAAATCACTTAGAATACATGTTCTAAGTTTAATTGTTACTAGCCCAGGAATTAAAAAAGATGAAATTTTAGATTTCTTTTTGCAAACACTAGGTGGATTACAATCAACAAAATCTACAATAAAATTTGGAATTGATATTGCT
>BFAR01000046.1 GCA_008974855.1 archaeon MnTg01 | reverse complement strand
CTTCAGGTAAAACTACAACTGCAATGGCACTTACTGCATTTATTCCATCAAACTGGAAAATTGTTACTATAGAAGATACTCCTGAACTTACTTTGCCACATGCAAACTGGATCACAGAAGTAACAAGGTATACTGGAAATGACTACTCTAGTGTAACTATGTTTGATCTATTGAAAGCCGCCTTAAGACAGAGACCAAACTATATCATAGTCGGTGAGATCAGAGGTGCAGAAGGAAATATTGCATTTCAAGCCATGCAGACAGGTCACCCAGTCATTAGTACATTCCACGCTGCAAACATGACATCTCTTATACAAAGACTTTCTAACGACCCAATTAACGTTCCAAAAACTCACATGGATAACCTTAACCTTGCAGTTTTCCAAAGTGCGGTGCAAGGACCTGGAGGAAAGAGAGTAAGGAGAGTTCTTTCAATTAATGAAATCTTAGGATACAACCCACAAGGTAACAACATCATGTTCATACCCGTTTTTAATTGGGATCCTGGTACTGATACTACAAAATTTAGAGGAAAGGGAAGTAGTGCATTATTTGCAAATAAGCTCATGCAAATGCGAGGGATGGATAAAAGAGATGAGGGTTTGTTGTATGATGAATTAGATTTACGTGCTAAAATCCTTGAAAAAATGGTTGAAAAGAAGATCTTCAATTTTTATGACGTTTTTGATTCAATTTCACATTGTAGAGAGATTGGATTAGAGGCATTTCTAAAGGAGCTAGATACGCTGTAATGCAATTATCCCTTCTAAAGTCATTATCGGTAAGTGATTTAAAAAAAAATGATGAAAAATTTCTTTATTTTATAGCCTATCTTTATTCAATTTCTACTGGTGAAATTCTAGCCATAGACTTGGTTAAAACTGCACACGCTAGCAGTTACGGAAAATATTCTATTGCATTTTCAGATGCTTACCGTTTAGGTGTAGGTTGGACCTATGGTTTGGCAAAAGCCCTTGAAATGATTGCAATGAAGGTTTCTACAGATTCGGGTAACCAACTTAAACAACTTTTAGTAAAATTTGCCCAAGTTATTAGACTCGGTGATCGTCTTAGCACATATTTTAAGGCAGAGCTTACAGGTACAATACTTAGTTTTTCAATAGAATATGAACGAAAATTAGAGATGCAAAAACTATTTCTAGAAATGTTTTACACCTTAATGTCTACTGCTGCATTTATGATTGCTGCAAACTCTATTATGACAATGTTAACAGGTGCTAATTCTGCTGAAATGATTTTAGTATATTCTTTGTTAGGCGTAGGAATTACTATGAGCACATTTGTAGTTATGATGTACTTTTTATTTCCTAGAGATAAACTTGGATTTAGTCAAGAAGACGAAGATCTAAAATTTAGGATTAAAATTTATCTCTCAGTTGGGGCTGGAGTAGGAATTGCAATAGCGTTAATAATGTCCCAAGTGGTTCCAATAAGTCTTATCGCAGGTATTGCACTAGCACCACTGTTTTATCCAGGATTGGTAGCAAGAAAAATGGAACAAAGAATAAAACATATCAATGAATGGTATCCTGAATTCATAAGACATTTTGGTGAAATTTTAGCAACTGTAGGTTCAATTGGTCAAGCTTTAGATGCAGTATTGAGAAGTGACTTTGGTCCAATTCAAAAATATGTAATTTCATTGAAAAATAGAATTAAAAATAAAGTGGATCAACCCCATGGTTTTGAATTATTTTCAAGAGATTGTGGAAGTGAAATAGTTGCAAATGGAAATCAGGTCATATCAACTGCATTAGATAAGGGTGGAGATATGAACATAACAGGAAATACAGTTGCTGACATTACAATAAAAATTAATGAGCTACGTGGAAAAAGAGCACAGACTGTAAAAACATTTGAAACAATCATCATTGTATTACACGTTTTAACTCTTGGAGTGTTTGGTTTGATGAATAAACTAACAGCAATATTTTTTGAATTAATTGGCTCAATTCAGATCTCAAACAATGCGTTTCCTCTATCTCCAATTGATCCTGCATTTATGGAAATGATTTTACCAATAATGATTCTAATGACTTCAGTGTTAAGTGCTACAGCACTAAAGGTTGCTCAGGGTGGATTGTATAAAACAGTCTTTTACCACATAGCATTACTAGCAGTTTTAGGGTCTGTGACGGTATTTGCTATGGATCTATTGATGACTGATTACCTGGAAGCTTCCATATTGGACTTTGGAGATACTGGAGCCTAATCTAACTTCAAAATTTTTTAAAAATCCATTTTTTAGGTCGAATTTCATCAGTAAATCGCTGGTTTTTAATTCTTCATATAATGTTTTGAAAAAAATGTTCGTTCACATTATACACATGTAGGGTTATTGGCTCAAACCAAAATAATGAATTGTGAGTAACAAGGGAAAGTTTTCAACAATTCTTAGAGTTAATAGTAAGTCACTCGTATTGCAACTTGTTTTGATAGTCACTATTTTAGCAGGTAGTGCATATACAATTTTTTCAGTAAATAATGGAGAAGAAGTACTAGTTGATAACATCATTATTATTATGATATTAATGATTGGCGTTTCCATAGGCACTTTTATTTTAATAACACTAATTGGCAATAATATCTCTATACCAATTAAAAATGCTGCAGAAATTACAAAAAAGATTAGTGAAGGAGATCTAAATGTTAAAGTTCCTAGAACAAATTCTACTCCTGAAATAAACGAGCTTACTAATTCTCTGGATAATATGGTTACAAGTCTTCGTCAGCTTGTTATGGACGTAAATCATACTGCAAATAAAGTTGCTCATGATGCTCGAGAATCTGCAGCAGCCTCTGAGGAACTAAATGCAAGTGTAGAAGAAGTTTCTACAACTGTCCAACAAATAGCAACTGGTTCTCAATCACAAGCATCAGAGCTTGCTGAAGCAAAAACAATTGTAGATAGTGTAATGGATCAAAATTCCAAAGATGGTCAAACTGCTGCTGACAAAATGTCTAGAATAATCGAGTTAACTAACGAATCTTCAGCAAAAGTAAAAAATCTGGCAGCAAAAAGTGAAAAAATTACATCTGTTGTAGAAGTAATCAGAGAAATTTCTGAAAAAACTAATCTGTTAGCATTAAATGCTGCAATTGAGGCAGCGAGAGCTGGAGAATCAGGAAGAGGATTTGCCGTTGTAGCTGATGAAGTTAGAAGACTTGCTGAAGGTTCAGCTAAATCATTAGAAGAAATTGATAAATTAATAGGAGAAATACAAGAAGATATTCACATAGCTGTAGCTTCGATTGATGATAGTTCTAAAGAAATAGAAGAGGGACGTTCAGTCGTAGATTCTTCTCTAAATGCGTTATCTAAAATTAGTTATAAAGTACAAGAAGTTGCAGCAGTAGCAGAACAAAATGCTTTTGCCACAGACCAAGCATATGCAGCAGTAGAGCAGCAAACCACCGCCACACAAGAAATCTCATCTTCAAGCCGAAATATTGCTTTAATGGCTGAGCAACTTGCAAAAAAGGTTAGATCCTTTAAAGTTCCATCATCCGAATTACCTTCATCAAATAAATCAAAACCTGAAAATTTTTCAAAAAACAAAGAAAACGAAGAATCTCCAGATAATAGTTTTATTGATGAATTTGACCAGGCTACTAGCTCTAAATCTGAAGTGGAGGAAAAAATTGAAAGTTGAAACTCTTACCGCTGAATCTATACAAGTAATTACATTTAGCCTAGTTAACGAAGCTACAAAAAAAAAAGAAAATTATGCAGTACCTATCGAACAAGTGAAAGAAATTAGAAATTTTACAGACATAACAACAGTTCCAAAAGCCAAAAAATTTGTTCAAGGTGTTATGAATCTTCGTGGATTAATTATTCCAGTAATTGACATTAAGAAACGATTGGGTTTTGGAGAAGTAGACATAAAAAATAAAGAAAATTATAAAATAATTATTGCCGATGTAAGAGACTCAATTTATGGATTAATTGTTGACAAAGTAGAGCATGTAATGCACATATCGCCTAAAGAAATTGAGCCTGTACCACCAGATTCGTTTGAATCATATCATTACATTAAAGGAATTGCAAAAGTCCATGGCCAATTATTTGTTCTTTTAGATATTATTGCATTACTTGAAGATTCTGAAGATAATTCAGAAGAGGAATTTCAACAAGAAATTCAGACTGCAAATGAGGAAAAAAATCAAACACCCAACTTTGAAATAAAATCTAATCTAGAAGATACAGAAGACGATATCCCAGAAGAACTCAAAGAAGTTTTCAAAGAAGATGAAGAAAAAGATAATTCAAGGGAGGTACCAAAATAATCTATTACTCATGATTTACACAAAGTGTAAACATGAATTTTTTTGAATTTGGAATGATAAAAATTGATGACAAAATCTGTTGAAGATCAAATTGATGTTTGGATCGTTAATGATTCAAAATACATGACTCAACTTCTAAGTGATCTTGTTTCAAAAGATAACATCAAAGTAACTAATACTGCAAGAGATGGAGCTGAAGCCTTACGTAAACTTAACTCAAATAAACCAGATGTAATTTTACTCGATCTTGAAATGCCAACAATGGATGGTTTAACTTTCATCGAAGAAGTTGTTAAGCAGGATAAACTTGTTCCAATTATTGTAGTTAGTAGCTTTACTCAAGATGGAGCCAAAGTAGTTTTAGATGCATTAGAAAATGGAGCAATAGATTTTGTTCCTATATCTACAACAAATCCAGATCAAATTGGAGATCTAAAAGAGAACTTAATTTCAAAAATTGAAATTGCATCAAAATCTGAACCTAAGCATTTAATCATAAAAAATATTCAAAAATTAAAACCTAGGAATAAAACTATCCCAGCACCTAATGCTGCAACTAGAGTAGTTGTTGTAGGTTCATCCACTGGTGGTCCTAATGCGCTCCAATCAATAATTTCTGCACTTCCAGAAGATTTGAAATCTGCAATTTTAGTCGTACAACACATGCCTAAAGAATTCACCAGATCACTTGCAATTCGATTAGATGAGACTTGTAAACTTCCGGTAAAAGAAGCTGAAGATGGTGATATAATCAAAGAAGGAGAGGTGTTAGTTGCTAGGGGAGGTTATCATATGATTGTTGAAGCTAATAAGAGAATTAAGCTTATTGATGGACCAAAAAGATTTGGTGTAAAACCTGCAGTCAACATGACTATGGTTTCAGCATCAGAAGTCTTTGGTTCAAATGCAATTGGAATTTTACTTACAGGAATGGGACACGATGGTGCATTTGGAATGAAAACTATAAAGAAAAGAGGTGGAAACACTATTGCTCAAGATAGTTCTTCATCTGTTATCTATGGAATGCCAAAGGCAGCAGTAGATCTTCATGCAGTAGATAAACTATTACCAACTGAAAAAATTCCTCATACAATTAAAGAATTGGTGGAAAAACTTGTCTGAAAATAATTATCGTGAAATGTATCTCACAGAAGCTTTGGAGCATGTAGATATAATGAATCAAGCCTTACTGAAACTTGAAGAACAGCCAGATGTAAAAGACCATCTAGATCTAATTTTTCGTTCCGCTCATACAATCAAAGGTATGGCAGCTACAATGGGATATGAACAAACAACAGACTTGTGTAAGAATATTGAAAATATTTTTGATGCTATAAGAAATAAAAAACAGAAACTATCATCAAATCTTGCAAGCGCACTTTTCAAATGTATTGATGTATTGCAGCAAATGATTAATGATGAAAATAAGAAAATAGATTTAGAATCTTATTTATCAATTCTTAAAAATCCTAACAAATCTCAGCAAATTGAAAATGATGAATCAATGCAACCAACTCAATTACCTACAATTAGAGTTAAGATGTCTGATCTTGATTCTCTTGTAAATTTAGTAGGAGAATTGATAATTTCAAAGATGAAATTAGAAAATACACTCAGAAATGAAGATTCGATTAAATCAAAAACTGCATTAGTAGATTTAGGGAGATTAGTATCTGACTTACAATATCAGTCCTTAAAACTGAGATTAATTCCAATTGATACAATTTTCAAAAGATCTGAAAGAATAGTTAGAGATACTGCAAATAAACTTGGGAAAATAGTTAATTTACAAATAGATGGGGCAAAGCTTGAACTTGATAGGACCATTTTAGATGCAATAAGTGAACCCCTTTTACACATTCTAAGAAATTGTGTAGATCATGGTATTGAAAGCCCTTCAGAACGAAAAACTTTGAAAAAGTCTGAGTCTGGGAACATAAAATTATCTGCTTATCATGTTGGAGAGCAAATTGCCATTAAGATTGAAGATGATGGTAAAGGAATTGATCTAGAAAAAGTAAAAGCTAAGGCAGTAGAAAATGGAATATTAACACAACAAGAAGCTAATGAAATTTCTGATGAAAAAACAATAGAATTGTTGGGCACACCAGGATTGTCAACTGCCAAAACTATAACTGATATTTCCGGCCGTGGGGTAGGGATGGATGTTGTAATAAATAAAGTACAAGACATTGGAGGACATGTTCAAATAACTACTGAAACAGGAAAAGGAACTACAATGATCTTGTTATTACCATTAAGTGTTTCAATCATAGGTGGATTATTAGTTAACATTTCAAACGAAAAATTTGTTTTACCGTTAAGTAGTATTACAACTACATTAAAAATTAATAATAATGAAATAAAAAGTTTACATGGAATCGAAGTTATTGAATATCAAGATAAAATTGTACCAATTGTTAGAGTTTCTGATATACTGGAAATAAAACAAGATCAATATATAGTTCCAGGTAAAGTCACTATTGTAATTGTCGACAAAGGTGGAAAACCTTATGGTCTTGTTGTAGATTCATTTGAACGCAAACAAGAAATTGTAATTAAAAAATTTAGTAATGCCTCTGATTCAGAAAATGCTTTCCATAATGCAACAATCCTTCCTGATGGAAAAGTTGCGCTGATACTTGATCCGTCAATGTTAATTTAGGAATTGAAAATAAAATGGATAAAACATCAAATCTAAAGCCAAAAGAAATTGAGATTTTTTCTAAAATTATTAATGAGTATATAGCATCACAAACTTCATCATCTCTTTCAACTTTACTGTCAGAACCAATTAGTTACAAAGTAATGATTTTAGATAAACGATTTTTCAATCCAGGAAACATTAAACTATCCTCCGATGAACTTCAAATGTGTGGAGTAAAACTTGTAGGTAAAGGCGACATTCACATTGAGATTTGTTATGCCATTAAGATGAAACATGCAAAAAAAATTATTAGCAAATTACTTGGGGGAGAAGAAATTAGAGAAATTGATGAAATGGGAGCTTCTGCAATTCAGGAAGTTGCTAATATTTTAACAGGTTCATTTTTCAACGCAATGTCTAAAGGAACTGGCTTCAGAGTAGATCTTTCTACTCCCAATTACTTACAAGGTGATTTTGAATCTATGATAAAAAACTCCACTAGAGAGGTCATAAAACAAACTGAATCAGCTATCGTTACTGATGCAGAGCTTGTAGGTGAAAAAAGTGGAATTAGAATACATATGATTATAGTCCAAAATGTTAAAGATGCAAGAAAAATTCTAGAGCAAAATGGTAAGAAAAAACCATCAGAATTTTCCACATTATTAGATTCAGCGTCCTTCATTACTGGGGCACAAAACTCAGACCTAGATGATCTTGTAAACGAATTACAAAAGGAGAAAACTTAATTTTGACTTTGGATATTTCTATTTCAGATAAAGATCTTAAAGAAATTACAGAATTTGTACATAAAAAACGTGGATTGAATCTATCCTACTTTAAACCAGCATTTCTTTCAAGAAGAATTGGTGTTAGAATGAAGATGTTGAATATGACAAACAGTTCACAATACGCCGAACTTCTAAATTCAGATCTTGATGAAGTAGGAACATTATACGATTCTCTTTCAATTAATGTTACAAAATTCTATCGTGATAAAAAAGTATGGCAAGTCTTTGGAAATAAAATTATTCCAGACTTGTTAAAAGATTCTAAAATATATGAGAAATTACGTATATGGAGTTGTGGTTGTGCTTCAGGGGAAGAACCATACAGCTTAGCAATAATGTTTAGTGAAGCACTAGATAATCCTAAAAATAAAATCAAAATACAGGCAACAGATATCAATTCTTACGCTTTACAAAATGCACGAAAAGGTATCTATACTGTAGATAATTTAAAAAATTTAGATGCATTACTAGTTACAAAATATTTCAAAAAAGTTGATAGTACAAAGTATCAAGTAATCGATGAAATTAAAGATCTAGTATCATTTAATCTTGCAGATATTACAACATTTCCCATAAGTTACCTAGATCTAATATTTTGTAGAAATCTTTTAATCTACTATGGAAAAGAAGCACAAGATCTTATATTCAAAAAATTCTTTACTGTCTTAAAACCTAATAGCTACCTTGTTTTAGGAATGGATGAAACACTTTGGGGTCACAAACTTCAAAATTCATTTTTATCACTACATCCTAGAGATCGAATATATCAAAAAAAATTACAATCCAAAAATAATTTAGATTCTATTTCAAATAAAAATAAAAACGCGATAATTAGGAATTATACAACACCTACAGAGAGTTTATCAAATTTTATCAAGGGTAAATAAAATGAAGAAGAATTTGACTAAAATCACTCAAAAAAGCCTAATTGCATTTTTAAAAAATGTATGTTCAGGACGAACAAACTTAGGATTATTACTTAATTTAAGAAAACAAAATTCATGCAACCGAGGTATAGAGTATTTTGACTAGAGGGGTTGCATCTAAAATTTTAATTGTTGATGATGCGTCATTTATGAGAAGCGTCTTAAAAGATATTATTAAAAATAATGGGCTTGCATCAGAAATTTTTGAGGCAGGTGATGGAATTGAAGCTGTTAAGACATTTTTAAAAATTAAACCTGATTTGGTAACTATGGATGTAAACATGCCTAAGGCTGATGGAATACAAGCATTAAGAGCTATTCTAAAAATTGATCCAACAGCAAAGGTGATAATGATTTCATCTGTTGAGGAAAAACATATTGTACAAGATGCTATCAAACTTGGCGCAAGAGATTATGTTGTAAAACCATTTGATCGCTCAAATGTTCCACTAGTCATTAACAAAGTGATTCGACAAAAATAATTTCTTTATTTTCAAAGAGTGATTGATTAATCCTAATGATTTTAAACCAATAGTTACACCAAAAAATGTAATTGACAACATCACAATTGATCCTGATGGAGTAATGTCTAACAAATAAGAAATTAGTATTCCAATTACCACTGCAGAAATTGCAAATGAAATTGAAAGTATTGCTGTTTGTTTAAAGCTACGACCAAACATGATTGCAGTTACATTTGGAATTACAAATAAAGCAGAAATTAGTAATATGCCAACTAACTGGATTGATGTGACTACAGTAATTCCTGCTATGAAGACTATAAGATAGTTAATTTTCTCTACGGGAATACCACTTACTTTTGCCTGTTCCTCATTAAAAGTAGAATAAATCAATTCTCTGTATAGTAAAAGGATTACAATTAGAATTGCTCCTGTAAGACCAAGAATTAGAATTGTATCTTCAGTACTTACCAATAATATACTTCCAAAAAGAAAGCTGAAAATATCAACACTAAAGCCTCCAGATATACTAATCAAAATTAATCCAATTGCAATTCCTGATGATAATAAAATTGCAACTGAAGCTTCACCTGAAATATCAAATTTCTGTTTAATTCTTGTAATGATTAATGCACTAATTATTGAAATTACGTATGCAGTCCACATAGGATAAATTCCTAGTAAAAGACCTAAAGCAATTCCACCAAAAGACGAATGAGCTACTGCATCACCAAAGAGAGAATATCTTCTTAAAACCAAAAATAAACCAACTACTGAACATAACAATGCAATAGCTATTCCAGAAATAAGAGCTCTTTGCATAAAACCATAGGTAAAAATTTCGAATGTCATAATTCAACGTGGTGATGCATATGTTTTTGCATTGATGATTCAGAATATTTTTTGACTAGTTCTTCATTACTGAAAAATTCATCAGAAACTCCATGGAAAAATAAGGTTCTATCAAGACACGCTACTTTATTTGCAAGCCTATTTACTGCATCTAAATCATGGGATGACCAAATAATTGTAATATTTTGTTTTTTATTTAGTTCCTGTAAAATTCCATAGAATAACTCTGTACTTTGATTATCAATTCCAGTTACTGGTTCATCTAAAATTAGGATTTTAGGGGCACCAA
>BFAR01000045.1 GCA_008974855.1 archaeon MnTg01 | reverse complement strand
TGTTCATTTTTAACAAAAATGCTCCCATTACAAGTGAGAAAATTATTACACTATGAACCCCTGCTGATGGCCAAAATACCTGCAGTGCCATCCGTCCGTGGTCCCCGTTGAGAAGCATCAAATTACCCTTTGCAACAGCGGTTCCCAAATCAGACACATTGACAAGCCAAACGTTAAGCTCTACTAAATATGGAACAAAGGATTGTAATGGACCTAGAGTATCATACGGAAAAACAGCATCAAGTGCTAAAATGATTGCAGAACCTCCAAGAAATATTGGAGCCGCTGGTGCAATTCTGATCCATTTTGTTCCAAAATAGATAAACAAAGTCGCAACAACAAATGCGGTCATTATTACATAGTCCCATAACCAAATCCAAGAATAAATTAATGGTACTTCGTAAGATTCCCCTACTTCTCTAATGTAATCTTGTAGTCCGTTATCTAATGCGACAAGATATGCAATTACTAAAATTGCTAAAGGTATGATTGCTAAAAGTCTCTTTTTTGAAATTCCAAGCTTTAAGCCAAATAGCTCTGCAACTAAAAACACCACTGCAAACATGAATCCTCCTCGTCCCTCATTCCAGCTCATGCTGATGGTGTCAGGATATGCTGCTAATGCAAATAGAGTAGGGCTAGCAATGAGAATAATTCCAAGAAGAAGATTTTTTTGCATAAAATATGCGAATAAAAATGACCAATAAATAGTCCACTTCTTTTAATACAGCCCCAATATTAGATGTAATTATTGTCGGGGCAAGATGGAAAGACCGAATTTAGCAGCTTTTTTGATACACTTACCATAGAAGAATTAGCGACAATTATGAAAAATGCACAGACACTTGATGAAATAGGACAGTATGAAGAAGCAGTTTCTTGGTATGATATAGCTATTAAAAAAAATCCACGAGATATTGTAGCATGGTATAACAAAGGAAATGTTTTGGACAATATGGGAAAACTAAAAGAATCCATTTTTTGTTATGACAAAGTCTTAGAAATCATTCCTAATGATATTAGTTCAATGTATAACAAGGCCATTGTTCTTTCAAAATTAAAAAAATATGAAGAGGCAATATCATTATTTGATAAAATCATTTCAATGGACCCAATCCATATTGGTGCATTAACTAACAGAAGAGTTTCGTTGGATAAATTGGGAATACATTATGGTATTACTCTAATCAAGAAAAAACAAATGCTGTAGAATTTCAAAAATCTAATTAGAAAAAATCAGTAATTGATTTTTGTTTCATTTTTTTGAAAAGATTACCTTTAGCCAACCACTCTAATTTACTAATACTCATAGATTTACAGGCATAATCTATTCCCTCATCAAGAGTGTTGGTAATGAAAGGTTGTTGATTCATAGCTGATCTAATTCCCTCTCTTACCTGCCATACTCCAACAGGTATTGCATACTCTGGTCTAATTTCACGTAATACCAAAGCTGCAGCTTGGATTTTATTTTTGGAAAGATATTCTGCTACACCCAATTTTCCAGCAAAGTAGGCGCCTGCAATTGCTGGAGGATGATCAATTCCTCTTGCATCTTCAAAGTCGGAACCAAATCCAATCTGTCCTTGCTCATCATACCAAGCTTCTTCCATTTCAAATAACCATCTGTGTGGAAATAATATTATTGAAAACAAGTTACCAAGATGATTAAAGGAAAATACTTTACAAGAATCAATTAATTGATAATCTAAAATCTCGGATACAAGTGATTTTGAAATGATATCATCAGTTGCAGTAATACTCCATCTTGTTGGAACAAGTTTTCTTTTTTTGCCAAACATTCCAATACTAAAACACTTTTGAATTTGTGAAAGTTCGATGCCAGAATTATACAATTTTAGTACAGCGTCTTCTGCTTTCAGATCTTTATCATAGTAAGAATTTTCTATTGTTCTTTGAGCAGACGATCCAGAAAACTTTGCCTTTTTTATTTCACCTATTGGTCCAAATGGAGCACTTTCACCATCAATTGATGTAATTGGAGTTGTGTTTTTATAAAATTCAATTTCAGAATCAATGGGATTAGTGGACATGGCAACTTCTTGAAGATTTTCAATGAAACGTCCCTCAGGTTCTAAAACTGAAACTTTCTTGACTCCCCTAACAAGACTTAATCTAAAATTAACAATTTCTTCAAGACTCTTTCCAATCCATTTTTCTGGAATGTCAAGAAGGCTAGTATCACCATGTATTGGTGGAACCATTGGGCCAACACCTACTTTAGGATAATTATAAGAGCCCACAAAAACAGATGGTGGGCTAGAACCGCTTATAGAATTTGATGAAAATAAATTCCCATATCTTGATAGATAATCTCTCCAGTTCTCCTCAATTGATTTTCGAATCTCTTTTGAGCTACGAGGCACAATTGTTACATCTTTTTTGTGCCTATTAATTTGACTAAAATGAAAATTTGACCTCTAGTAAAGATACCATTTTTAATTTGAATAGATTATCAAACATTATGGGTGTAGATAGAATTGTTTCCTTTTTCCCAAGTGCAACAGAATTACTTTACGAGTTAGGAGTAGGAGATAAGATTTTTGGAGTAACACATGAATGTCTTTATCCTGAAGATGCAAAATCAAAACCCCGCATTATCAGTTCTGTTTTTGATCCAAATACTATGTCAAGTAGAGAAATCGATGATAAGATTGTAGAACTGATGAGAGAAGGAAAGGAAATCTACAAACTTGATGAAAAAAAACTAGTGCAGGCCAACCCAGACCTGATTATTTCCCAAGATACATGCGAGGTATGTTCTGCATATACTAGTCATGTAACTAAAGCATTGGATATCTTGGACAAGAAACCAGAGATATATCCTCTAAATCCTCACGACATACAAGGAATTTTAGATAGCATCAAAAACGTTTCAGAAAAAATTGGTAAGGAGGGAAAGGGAAATGAAATAATTCAGTCACTTAAAAAAAGAATTGATCATATTAAAAGTAAAAATTTTGAAAGCAAACCTAGAGTGTTAGCTTTAGAATGGCTTGATCCCTTTTTCACATCAGGTCATTGGGTACCAGAGATGATAGAAATGGCTGGAGGAAAAAACCTGATTAGCTCTAAAGGAGAACAATCAAGAAGAATGAAATTTGATGAGATAAAGGATTGTGATCCAGATCTAATTGTTTTAATGCCGTGTGGATTTAATATTAATCGAACCATTTTAGAATACAAAAAAATCCTTCAAAATAATCATGAATGGAATAGTCTTCGAGCTGTTAAACAACAAAATGTTTTTGCAGTTGATGCAAATTCATACTTTAGTAAACCAAGTCTTAGAACGATCACAGGTATTGAAATTTTAGCAAAGATAATCCATCCCAATATTTTTAATGATGAAAAAAATTCAGAATCCTTCAAACAGATTAAATCTTAATCTTCTTCTTCGTTTAATTCTTCGACCTCAAAGGTACTTTTGCTAGGCCTAATGGGAATATAGATCACAGTCATTTTCTAATTTAATTTAAAAAAAGCAAATGATAGACATCAAGGTTACAAAAAATTGCCCCTTTGGTAAGATTTCATACATTCTTGATTTTTTTGAATACCAATTATAGGAAATGATAACCAATTTCAAATATTTTCAACAAAATTTTATTTAGTGTAAAATTTATCGAGGAGGGTATGCCACCAGTACATATTGATGAATTAATCAAATATTT
>BFAR01000044.1 GCA_008974855.1 archaeon MnTg01 | reverse complement strand
CACACTCTAGGATATACCCACATTACATTACTACAAAACTAATGAACCTTATTCAAAAAGGACATAGACATACCCACAGAGGAATTATTGGCATAGAGTCTGCTATTGTACTAATTGCATTTGTAATAGTTGCAGCAGCCTTGGCCTTTGTAGTTCTAAACATGGGTTTTTCCACAACGCAAAAAGCAAAGACAACGATAGTTTCTACTCTTTCACAAGCAGGTAGTAGCTTAGAAGTAGAAGGTAAAGTCATAGGCTCTTCATATATACCAGGCACTGGAATACCATCAGGACTTAACGCAACTTCCATTCCAATCAAAATTGCAGGAGGCGGAGACTCTATTAATCTGGATCCAAATTTAACTGCTATAAAGTATCTAAGCAACCAAATCACATACGATGATATCTTTGCAGGAACTCTAATAAGTCAAGGTACATTCAATTCATTAGAATCAGCTACTGGTGCAGCAGCCAACCCACCATTTGACTACATTACCGTAGATCCCTTTGGAGATGCTGGCTGGCCACTTGAAACAACTGCTTTCATTTATTGGACAGTTGCTGCAAATGGAAATGAAATTTTAGAAGCTGGTGAACATGCAAACCTTGCAATTGTCTTTGCCGTCGGTGATCTACCCGCTGAATTAGATACAATGAGAATAGAGCTAATCGTCTCATCTGGTGCAGCATTGACTGTAGAAAGACAAATACCTAATCTTACTACCGAGGTTGTGGACCTAGGTTAAAGGGTAAGGGTGTCTTAATGAACCCTCCACGCATTCTTTTTTCTCTTTCTTTTTTAAGTCAGTTAAAACAACTTACAGAAAGTTTTAGAATATTTCTAGTATCTAGCGTAATAAGCATATACGGCTTGATATTATACGAAGCATTCCCACAGTTGATTCTAAATTTAGATAATTCAATTTCATATTTTATTATTCCAATGGCACTATTAGCTGGACTTGTAATAGGTTTACCAAGAGCAATGCCAATTATTATGGAAAAAATCTTCAAAAAACCAAGAACAAAAGCCATCCAACCATCAGAGAATAAATCAGACGATGATATTTTGAATCAATTAGTTACGGAGGGTTCTTCTCAACAACTAGTAGACCCAACATCACCAGACTTGGTTAGTGGAGAAACTGGGCCATCACCAGAAATAAGTAATAAAGAACTTGAAGACATTATTTCAGGAGTAGTAAAGGATGAACAACAAGATGAAAATACAGTTGGCATTGATACAACAAGTCTGGAAGACAAAAAAACTTCCGGTGGAATAGGAGAAGGACAGATTAGAGATTTAGTTGATCAGAAATTTGAGCCAGTTGAAAAAGATTTGTCTTCATTCAAAAAAGATCTTAATAAAATTAAAGAAGACATGAAGATAACTAAAGAAAATGTAGATACTCTAACCGAATCATTTGAAGGAACTCTAACAGATATGAAGGCATTTCAAGCAGAAATTTCAAACCCACTAAATTTTATGCGAAAATATTTTGAATCACTTGATCTTAAAATTCTCTCAGATCCTTCTTTACCCCTACGTCAACAATTAAAAGATAATTCTGTTCCAACTATGGGATCAATCGTAGAAAAAGAAATTATAACCATTCCCTCAGGAATTGAAACAGGTCAAAAAGTTGAGGCATCTCCAAGTCAATTATCATTAACCAAGAATGATGATCAATCCCAAAGAGGAACACAATCACCTGATTCTAACAATCCAATGGACTCTGTTTTAAAACCTCTCTTTAGTGGAAATCTAAGCGTTGGAAAAATGATGTCTATTGTAGAACTTGCAGGAGATATGCTAAAAGAACAAGGAGATGACTGTATAGACTTACTTATTGAACAGTGTAAATTAATGGGATTAAAGCCAGAAGATGAAAATTCAATTTACAACATTATAGATATGTTAAAAAATTCTGGGATGAACGTAGAAGACTCTTTGATCCAACTTTACAAATTCTCAAAAATAGTCGGTTTAACTGACAAAGAAGCAGATTCACACTATTCAAAATTGATGGCAAATCGTGCAAGGAAAAAATTAGGAAAAGGTGAGTAAACTTGGCAGCAGGAATAATATCAGAAGGAATTTTGATAATTGCCTCAGTAGTAATTGCTACATCTATTGCAGGAATTGTAATGTCTCAGGTTGGTATTTTTGAATCAACATTTACTGCAACAACAGAAAATCAAAAAGACATCATGTTAACTAAAGTGAAAATAGTTTATGCCACTAATACTACAGATACTAACGTCAATGTTTGGGTTAAAAACATTGGAATTAATACAATAGTAAATGCAAATAACACAGATGTATACTTTGGAGAAATAAATCAAGTTCAAAACATTGTCCATAATCCAAAACAACAAATCGATGATACATGGCAATGGGATGGTCCATTACCTCAACCAATATGGCAGATCTCAGAAACTCATAGTATCAATATTACCGATGTAGATCTACAACCAGGCGTTACCTATCAAGTAACTGTAATTACCCCAAATGGAGTTGATGATGAATACATATTCTCTATTTTGGGTAATTGATTTAAAATTGACTGTGAATTCATTAAATTTTTAAAATTCTAATATTCGTTCAAAAAATGCAAACACCATCTTATATCAATTTTTCAACGTTGATCCAGTGTTGGACTCTGTATTAGATTTAGGTAGTATTTTGCATGAATCAGAATTGGAGGATGATTAGATGCCAGACAAATTCTCCACTGGAAATGAAGAAATCGATAGGCAATTTGGTGATTCAATACCAGTTCCTACTTTAATGTTAATTGAAGGAGGACACGGAACAGGAAAAAGTGCAATGGTTGCATTATTTATGCACGGTCTTCTTGAAAGTGGAAGAAAAGTTCTATGCATTACTGAAAACACAGTAAAAGAATATATTGAAAATATGAAAGCTATAACTTACAATTTTTCTCATGCATTTTTACAAAATAAATTAACTATTATGCCACTTCATGTATATGGTATAAAGTGGAATAAAGAACAAGCTGCATATCTCTTACCTGTAATTAGTAAATACATTAGCAATAGCTTCAAAGAAACTAATGTTGTAATAATAGATTCTTTATCACTACTAACAGTATTTGCTGATCCAGCAAAAATTTTAGATTTCTTTACACAATGTAAATATCTTGTTGCAAGTGGAATGACTGTAATACTAACTACTCATCCTAATGACATTCCTCCTGATATTGCACAAAGAGTTACAGGAAGTGTGGATGTGTATTTACAACTTGGTTCAACAAATATTGGTGGTAAAGATGTTAAAACTTGTAAAATTGTTAAATTAATTGGAGCTGATACTACACCCGAATCTGGATTTGCATTTGAGGTCAATCAAATATTTGGAATTAAAGTTGTACCAATCTCAATGGCAAACGCGTAGAGGTGGAAGCAGGTTATGGCTTTTGATTTTTCTCAAGTAAAAGACGAACACTTGATTGAAGTTCTTAAAAAAACTCCTCATTTGCTAAGATACTTGGATAACTATACAAATCAGGGAAATCCTTTACCAATTTTTACTGACCAACTCAAACCAGAACACAAAAAGCTAAAAGAACCAAATGTAATGTATCCCGTGTCTGATCAGTCTTTCATTCACATTAATCCTCATACAGCATCTGATGATGGCTACATGGAGTATGTAATCATAGAACCAGATTTACCTGAACGTAAAATTATGGAGATGGCAGATGGAATGTTTGCTGCAAAATCAGGTGATTTAGATCCACCAGTTGAAATTACCGAACGATTCAATATGGTAGAAAGCTACATTGACAAAAATATCACTATTACAGACGAGCCAATAGATTATTCAAAACTAGGTGATTCATACAAGCTTGAAACCTTACCAATTTCAAAAAAGGACTATCCAGGATTCAAATACCACTTTTTGCAAAAACGTGCAGGCACTGGAATCTTAGATCCCTTTCTTGCTGATTCTAACCTAGAAGATATTTCAATCATAGGAGCAGGTAATGTTTACGTTATCCACAAGTCATTTGGTGCTCTAAAATGTCCATTATTTCTAGGTCAAGAAGAAATTGATGAGTTAATGATTAGCATGTCAGAACAATTTGGGAAAACAATTTCTCATGCTAGACCAGTAATAGATGCAAGTCTTCCTGATGGTTCTAGAATTAACATAGTGTATGGTAAAGACATTAGCAGAAAAGGAACAAACACTACAATAAGAAAATTCGCAAGTACTCCTCTTTCAATCACACAAGTGTTAACCTCTAAAGCCTTTGATTATACTGAGGCTGCTTACATGTGGATGATGTTAAGCGAAGGAATGAGTACTTTTATCTGTGGAGAAACTGCTTCAGGTAAAACTACAACTGCAATGGCACTTACTGCATTTATTCCATCAAACTGGAAAATTGTTACTATAGAAGATACTCCTGAACTTACTTTGCCACATGCAAACTGGATCACAGAAGTAACAAG
>BFAR01000043.1 GCA_008974855.1 archaeon MnTg01 | reverse complement strand
CATGCAGGAAATGTGTTCCGGCGACGGTTAGTCAGAGATGACTGGCAACAGAATAGAAAAAAATCCGACCTAGCGTACAATGATGGTAAAACCTGAGGTTTCTAGAACAGGAATGAAAGAGCTGACCCACATGGAGCAAGGCCAAATCGAACTATAAGATCCTGCACTTAGTTCAGGTAGGCTGCAAAGCGAAATATCGTTAAAACAGAAGGAGGGTTACGGCCAGCACGCACATTTTAAGATGGCTTCCAACCTTTTGGCATGGAACCATTTTTACTTGTACTATCAGAACTTGCTGGCTCATCTTTCTTTTCTTGTTCATAGACACTTTTAGTTTGGTCATAAGAAACATCGCTTTTCAATTGTGCTTCCCCTCTAACTGTTTGATATCCACCAGAAGCCGCACTAGTTGCATAGCCTTGCAATTGGGATGGGTCTATGCCTGTTTGACCTTGACCTGATTCAGATTTTAATTTTCGACTACTCCAAAATAGAATTCCAATTGTCCCAATTCCTGCCATACCTGCCATACCATAAATTATCATTATTGGAAAACCTCCTCCGGTCGTATCTCCATAATCTTCAGGTGCAGTTGGAGAAACTCCTAAAATTTCGGTATTGTCTAAAAAATCAATACTTGCAAATCCTATCAATGCAACATTAGCTGAATCAGCAGATTGTATTGATTTGAGAGAATATTCCTTATCTAATGTGAATTCAACTTCAATTTCTTTTTCAACTTGTATTCCTTCTCTGAAACTACTTTCACCCATTGTGTATGTCGTGATAACAAATCCTGCAATTTCTTCTGATAATCCAAATTGACTTGCATCAGAAGTAATGCCAGTAGGATCAAACAATTTGTGCCAATTTCCTAGCGGTTGATCTCTTATACCATCAGCGTTAATCAAGTTAGTCGAAAGAATTGAATCAGCCTCTGTGGCAGAAATTATTGCAAATACTTCTGGTTCATTACTTTGTATAAATGAACCAGGAAAGTTTACCTCAACACCATTAATTACTATTGGTGAATTCACTGTAAGTCCTCTCCAACCCATTTCGACAAGAGATGGACTATTTGAAGAAAATTGACGAATATTATAATATGATAAGGTTGGCTCTAAAACAATCTTGTAATCAATTAAAGTGGCTAACGGATTTCCGTATAATTTAGCACTATACTCAATATCTAAATCTGTAATACTTACAGTACTACCATCACTTGCAATTTTTTGGTTCAATTTGTTTATCAAATCTTGAACTCCTGGATCTGTTGAACCACCGTTAACTACTACTTCAGAGTTTTTTCCTCTCAAAATCTCTGCAAGTTCTCCTCCATCATCATATCCTATTTTGAGCGTTCGCTGATAGGTGATTTTTATTTTTACAGATTCATCATCTGGAATAATTTTTGCGTCTAGTTGGGCTCCCCAGACTGATGTGCTACTTCCAATAATTAAGAGTCCTGTGAAAAATACAACAAAAATGGATACCCTCAATAGGAATCTGATCGCTGATTCCACAATAATAAACTTTCCATGATTTTTTGCATATAATCCTTGTAAATGATAATTAATATGGAACAACGATCGAATGTAAATTCAGTTTTAGAGCTGAATGAGATGATTACAATACTTGCGGGAGGAACAGGTTCGGTAAAATTAGTCCGAGGAGTTGCATCCCAGAGAAGCGATGTGAATGTTATCTGTAACGTAGGTGATAATTATTGGCTTTATGGAATGTATGTGTGCCCAGATATTGATACAATAATCTATGGTTTAGCAGATCTGTTAGACTACGAAAGAGGATGGGGAATTCAAAAAGACACTTTTGGATTTTTAAGACAAATGGAGGTTTTTGGAGAAGAGACTTGGTTTAGAATTGGAGACAGGGATGCTGCAACCCATCTTATTAGAACTAACAAGCTAAAAAATGGACAAAATCTAAGCGATATTACAAAATGGATGTCTGAAAAATTTGCAGTTGAGGCTAAGATTATTCCAGTAACTGATAACACCATAGAAACACGAATAACCACTAACAAAGGCGAACTTCATCTTCAAGAATATTGGGTAAAATACAGGGGTAGAGACAAGGTAGAAGGTATTCAATATATTGGAGCTGATAAGGCTCGTCCTAACCCTGAAGCAATTAATGCAATGCATGATTCAGAACTTGTTATTATTGCTCCTGGCAATCCTCTTACAAGTATTGGGCCAATGTTATCAATTAAAGGAATTAGAAAAGAATTATCTAAAATAAAAAAGAAAGTTGTTGCAGTTAGTCCATTAATTGGAGATAAAGCATTTAGTGGACCTGCTGCTCAATATTTGGAGGCTGCCGGTATTGAAGTTTCCTCTTTTGGATTAGCAAAAATGTACTCTGATGTTTGTTCAAACATAGTAATTGATACAAAAGATAAAGCACTCACTAAAAAAATTCAGAATTTAGATATTAATGTGTTTGAAACAAAATTAAAAATGAATAATAAAATTGCAGAACAAGCATTAGCTTCGTATGTATTGAATCAAGTTCACGTATAATTTGAAAATCGTAGCTATTATTCCTGTAAAGACTTTTTCTAAAGCTAAAACAAGATTAAATTTATCATTAAATCAACGAGAAGATCTTTGTAGAGTTATGTTGGAGGAAGTAGTTGCAACAATATCTAATACAAAAAATATTGATAAAATAATTGTTGTTTCAAAAGACGAAGAAGCTCTTAAACTTACAAAAAAATTCGGTGTAAAAGAAATATTTGATGATGCTGAATCAGGAGTAAACCATGCTGTATCCCTTGCTGACAATTATCTTGAAAATAATGAGTGGGATACTTCAATTGTTTTCCCACAAGACATTCCATTTATTCAATCTCAAGACATTGAAAATCTTATTCAATTTCAAAAATCCCCACCATCTGTTTTAATTGTTCCTTCAAGACGTTTTGATGGAACAAACGCCTTGCTTAGATGCCCACATAATTTAATGAAAACACATTATGATGAGGATAGCTATAAAATTCATCTAGAGGTAGGCAAATCTATGACTTCAAATACATCACTAATTTTATTGAGGAGAATAATGCTTGATGTTGACAATCAAGATGATTTGAAATTTTTGTTAACTCATAATGAAAAGCTTGAGTTTTGTAGCAAAATCAATCAAATTTGCTAACTTGCTTGTAAACTAATCTAAAAATATATTAGCATCTATACAGCAATGTATAAATACGAGAATTTCACGATTCGGCGAGATGTTATAAAAATGGTAAAAGATGATAATCAAAAAGATAGGTGTCCTAGATGTGGTAAAGGGAGTGTTGTAACTGATCATAATACAGGAGAGAATTTTTGTGGAAAGTGTGGATTTGTTCTAACAGATCAATCATTAGAATCAGGTCCTGAATGGCGTTCTTTTTCAAAGGAAGAGCATGACAGTAGGAGTCGTACTGGAGTTCCGACATCTCTGGCAATGCATGATATGGGTCTTGCAACAATAATTGGACCAGCAAATAAGGATGCTACAGGAAAACCTCTTTCTGCATCGATGAAAAGTACTATTGAACGTCTTCGAACTTGGGATAGTAGAAGTCAAGTTCATGAACCAGTAGATAGAAACTTTAGACAGGCATTCAGTGAGCTTGACAGACTTAAAGATAAACTAGTAGTTGGAGATGCCGTTATAGAAAAGGCTGCATACATCTATAGAAAAGCACTAGAGAAGGGACTGGTAAGAGGACGCTCAATTTCAGCATTGATCGCGTCTGCTCTTTATGCAGCATGTCGTGATACTGGAACTCCTAGAACTCTAAAAGATATTGCATATTCAAGTAATATTAAAAGAAAAGACATTGCACGGTGTTATCGATTACTTCTCAGAGAACTTAATTTAAAAATGCCAGTAGTTGATCCAGTAAAATGTGTTGCAAGAATTGCCAGTAAATCTGGTTTATCTGAAAAGACCAAACGTGATGCAACAAAAATTCTCAAGAGAGCCGAAGATATTAAAATTTCAGCAGGAAAAGATCCCATGGGGCTTGCAGCCGCTGCACTTTATGTAGCATGTGTTACAAATGGAGAAAATAAAACACAAAGAGATGTTGCAGAAGCTGCAGGTGTTACAGAAGTAACTATAAGAAATAGATACAAGGGGCTAAAAATCGCTCTAGATCTCTAACCTGGAATCTAATCTCTAGCACTAAAGCAACTATAGTTCAAATTCCGATAAATTCCATTGATAAACTTTATTTACAATACCAAGAAAAAAGAATATGGCTAAAAAATTCGCTTGTGGAGATGTAGTAGACGGTTGTGCGTGGTCCATCACTGCAAAAGACGAAGAAGAATTATTTCAAAAAATAGCTGAACACGCAAAAGATACCCAT
>BFAR01000042.1 GCA_008974855.1 archaeon MnTg01 | reverse complement strand
GAAGGAACGTTTGGATCTTGTGTTATGTCGTCTAACAAACTAATTGCATTAGATGCACGAACCGACATTGAATACTCTTCACTTTTGAGCTCGTTTGCTAAATCTTGAATATTTTTTCTAATATTTTTTGGTGTAGATGGATTTACAGCCACTTGATTTAATGCATTAATAGAATTTTGTAGATATTCTTGATTTTGACTCTTTGTTTCTGCCATTTAATCACCAACTTATCAAAATATTAACTAGTTTTTAATTTATGCCTCGACGAAAACTTGATCTGATTCTAAAATGACATTATATGATTTTAAATCATTAATTTTTGCAGGAAACTTGGATAGTTTGCCACTTTTGCAGTCAAACTGAGCTCCATGCCAACCACATGTAACTATAGAATCCTGTAATTCTCCTTCTGAAAGACTAGCACCTGAATGAGTACATGTATCATCTACTGCACAGAAATTCCCATCAGTATTTACAACAAGAATTTCTTTTCCATCAACTGAAATCTTTTTCATTTTTCCTGGAGGAATATCAGAAATTTTGCCGACATTTACTTTGCCCATACCTAATTTTGAATGATTATTCTTAATAGTTTTTCTAATTTGTTGGTATATGTGATAATTCGTAAGGCTAAAGCCTCTGATAAAAACATGGTTTTGGAATTTTGTAAAACCACTTTTTCTTGGGGGGATTACATTGGCGATGTATGGAATTATTGGATAAGGGAAGGAAATTTACTAGTTTTGATTGAAAATAACATTCCTGTAGCAATTTGCCATAGCTCTTTTTTTGATAGACAAGTATGGATTGAAGGAATTCGGGTCAATGAAAATTTTCGAAAAAAAGGATTTGCAAAAGAGCTTGTATTAAAATCTGAATCCATCGCTAAAAATAAAAATTGCGTTATTTCAAAAATGCTAATTGAAACTAATAATAAAAAATCACTTAACCTGGCTGATTATTTAAATTATAAAAAAGAAGAAACTTGGAATTTTTATTCTTTAATTCCTAAAAAGTCATATAAAAAACCAAAAGTAACAGTTGCAATTAAAAACACCAAAATAATTAATCTCCTTTTATCAAATTCCTCATCATATGTAAAATCTTGGAAGTGGATACCACTTACAAAACCAAACATTGTTTCATTAATTAATGAACAGAGAATTCTTTACACTACACACGATGATAAAATTAATGCATTAGTTATTTTTACAGAATCTGAACATTTTGAAAAAACATTGATGTTAACTTTAATTTCTAATAGTGTAAATGGTAGTGAAAACATAATTACTTATTTTCAAAATTATGCAATAGATAATAACATTAAGAGAATTCAAATTTTAACTAAAACAATAAAACTTCCAAAGAATGAAAATTTGGATAAAAAATTTTCTTTTTGTTTAATGAAAAAAGAAATCTAAAAATTCTAGTCCAAAAATTTAATAGTGTTTTCTAACTTGCCTAATTTTTCAATTTCCATTTCAATCTTATCTCCATTTTTTAAAAATTCTAAATTAGGATTGTTCATAACCACTCCTTGAGGAGTTCCAGTTGAAATAATATCCCCTTTTTCTAATGTCATAACCTTACTAAGCTTAGAAACAATTGAAGGAATCTTTAGGAACATTTTTGAGGTAGATGAATTCTGTCTTAATTCTCCATTGACTTTTGTTGTCATTTTGAGATTTTGTGGATTGGGTACTTCATCAGCAGTAGTAATCCATGGTCCACATGGTGCAAAAGTATCAAACCCTTTTGCTCGAGTAAATTGTTTATCTTGAAATTGAATCCCTCTTGCAGATACATCATTGAATATCATATAGCCAAAAATTGCTTCCATCGACTGTGATTCATCTATATTTTTACAAGTTTTCCCTATTACTAGAGCCAATTCTACTTCGTAATCTAGCTTTTCTACAAAAAAAGGACTACAAATTTCAGAATTAGTTCCTGTAAGCGTAGTCCTTGGTTTCATTACAATTACAGGTTCTTCAGGCGGATTGGTTTTTTGTTCTTTAGCATGATCAGTGTAATTAAATGCAAGACAAATTATTTTTGGAGGATTAGAAATTGGTGCAAGAATAGTATATTTTGATAATTTTTCATTGTATGATAATTGAGGTGATTTTTTCTTTATTTCTTCATACCAACCATCAAAAAGAAAATCCTTAATGCTAAATGGTAATGGAACACCTGTGGCATACATGATTTCTTCTCTTGTAGCAACTTGTCCATCTTTTACAAATCCAAAAGTTTCTTTCTTAGATTCCTTGAATCGTCCTATTTTCATGTTAATTCACTTGTGTGTGTATATTGCTTGATTTGCCGAATCTTTTCTACAATAACCAAATCGTACAAATTGAATCTCTGAACCATCCTTTAACTCTAAATAATGTGGTTCTGTATATACTTCTAATTCCTCAAGACTATCTTCGTTAAACTTTTCATCAATAAACAATTGCTTTGGAATTAAAATTTTTAACTTGTGAGAATTTTTTTGTGGAATCCATTGTATTTTTGCAAAATCTACTTTGATGTCATCTCCAATATATTCTCCTTCAAGATCATTAGCTTTTTCATTAATTTTTACATTGCCTAGTCCCATTAACCTTAATTGAGTTCCAACAGAAATATTTTCTACATCTTCAGCAGCCAAATAAATATTCCCATCAACTTCAACAATTCTTTTCCCCATGTCTTTTACTGGATGATTAGGTAACTCCACTTGTTTGAATGGTAAATTCTTAACAAAAAGCTTACGTGGATTTTTTACAAGATATAGTCGAATACTAGTTGAATCAACTTCTTTTCTGTTAAATGATTCTAGAGAATCAAATGGAGCATGTGTGTCTGCTTTTGTAAAACTTAGAGATATTATAAATTTCCTTATAGCTTCAGGAGTTATTCCACGTTTTTTGAGTGCCTCCAAAGTTGGTAATCTAGGATCATCATACCAAGAAATCTTTCCAGTTTCTATGAGTGGTTTTATCACCCGTTTTGAGACTGGCATTCCCTTAAATTCAAGCCTAGAAAATTCCAAAACCTTTGGTTTTCTCATATTTAGCGCATCTAGTATTGCATAGTACAACTCATTTCGTAACTCATACTCTTTTGATCTAAAG
>BFAR01000041.1 GCA_008974855.1 archaeon MnTg01 | reverse complement strand
GGAGTATACATTAGTTCTGCGTTTGTAAGATTGGAAGTGTTTGCTTCTATTTCTGTAATTATTTTATCATCAGTAGGATTAGCAATTATTTCATCAGAGATTCTTAAAATACATAACCTTGATAGAAAAAAAATTATTCATTCTCCGGGAGCAATTACAAAAATTTCTTTCATTGTTGTAATAATTACTTTATTAATAATTCCAACAGCATTACCTGGAGCTGCCAGTTGGATTAGTGGGATAAAAGCTCCACCCACTATACTAAATGGTGGTACAAATTTCAATATTGCGACAGATGATTGGCCTGCAGCAATGGAATGGCTAAAGAATAACACTCCTGAAGATGCAGTAGTTGCTTCATGGTGGGACTATGGATATTGGATAACTACACTTGGTGAACGCATTTCGTTAGCTGATAACGCAACTTTGAGTACAATACAAATACAAAAAATTGCTCTTATGTTCCTTAGCTCTCCAGATAGGGGCTGGGAATTATTACAAGAACTAGGTGCAGATTATGTATTGGTGTACGTAGCTTCTGTTCGAATAGATGAGGAAGGAGGTTCTGCTTTGTATCTCCTACAGGGTGGTGCAGATGAAAGCAAAAAACAATGGTTCATGAGAATTGCCGGTGAACCTGTATCACGATATGTTGAAGCCGATGGACTTAGTGGTACTGCCTATTTTTGGGATAACACGCTTTTAGGAAAAATGTTTCCTTATAGTCTTCTAGCATATGCAGATTTTAATGCTAATTTACAGTCAGAAACATATCAGCCAGGATTCACACCAATTTATGAAAAAGATATTAAATACCAATCAGATGGTGATGGTCCACTCCGGTTAGTATACAGCTCTTCAAGTTTTGATAGGGAAACATCTGGCCCAATTAGTGGAGTTTTCATTTACGAAGTAAACATGGATTATGTACCTAACCAAGTAACATCTCCAACTACAGAAATAACTGAAAGTAGTGAAACTGCAGTCATTTCAACAAGTTTTGGAGATATCACAATTGAACTTAAAGAAAATGTTGCTCCAAAAACTGTGGAAAATTTTAAAAATCTTGCAAATTCAGGATTTTATGATGGAACAATTTTCCATAGAATTCTCCCTGATTTTGTCATCCAAGGAGGAGATCCTAACACAATATCTGGAAGTCGTGATACATGGGGTCAGGGAGGACCTGGACATTCAATAGATGCAGAATTTAGTGATATTAAACACAAAAAATACATAGTTTCAATGGCTCGTGGTGGTGATATCAATAGTGCAGGCTCTCAATTTTTCATTGTTTTAGAAAATTCACCGTGGTTAGATGGTAAATACACTGTATTTGGAGAAGTCACTTCTGGAAAAGATATTGTTGATAAAATTGCTTCTTTAGAAACTAATTCTCAAGATCAACCAATTGATCAAAAAACTGCAATTATAGAAAAGATTGTAATTATTAGTTGAAATTACTTATCTATTTTTAGATTTACTCGTATATTTCTGGAAGACGGTATTTCATATACTTATCATCAGGAGAAAATTTTGCGGGATGTGACATTTTGGTTTTTTCATTACATTTAGGACATTTATCTTTTAAAGTATATTGATTACATGATACACACTTTCTTAACTGGAAATGCATTTTATCCGCCTCCTTTTTTCTTTGAATCTTCTCTCACGAAGTTAAAACTGCCTTTTTGTTTCTCAATTGCTGTCTGAATATCAGAAATAATTGGCTTCAAAGTTTTTTCTGCAGATTTAAAATCTCCTGACGAAACAGATATTCTATACTTTGGAGCACCAACATAGGTAATCTCTATCTTGGAATTACCATCGTTCTTAGTAGTACTTCCAAGTATTTTTTTAATTATTTCAACACCATCTGGTTTAGTGCTTGTAATCTCTAAGATTCCACGTATTTCAACAGACGGTAATCTAATTTTTGAACTAACTTCTTCTATTGCTGAAATAGTTTTTTTTGGAAGTTTTAGTTCATTAAATACATCAATTCCCTTCCTAGCAACGTCTAAGAATGCTTCATAAATTGAATCATACTTTGAAAAAATACTCTCCTCTAGAGCTTCTAAATCCTTGTCAGAAATCTTTGCTGTTTCTTTAACACTTTGAATAATTGTTTTTCCTTTTTCATATCTTTTTACTTCCAGCAATTTTTTCTTTTTTTGGTCTTTAGAAATCTGTTTTAGTGAAAGATCAATTTCGTTTCTATCAGATCTTACTTTTTTTACAACGAGTACTTTTTTTTCTCCTTCTTTTACATATCTGCCTATGTTTCTTACCCACCCTGGTGCAATTTCTGAAACATGTAAAAACCCCTGTACATTATTGTATTCATCAAGAGTAACATATGCCCCATGATCTGAAACTTTACTCACAGTAGCAAGAACAATTTCTCCTGGTTCAGGTAATTCCTGGATTTCAGTGGACATGAATTCAAATTTCTGAGTGTGTAATTTATTGTTGCTGGTTAGAAATCTATTCCCTTTTTTGCTTTTATTCCTGATTTGAAGGGATGTTTTATCTCCTTCATCTCTGTTACGAGATCAGCCACATCAATTATCTCATCTTTTGCATAATTTCCAGTTAAAACAAGGTTTAGCTTTTCTGGTTTTGATTTAATTAAAATCAAAACATCATTGAGATCGACTAATCCAAGATTAATTGCATAATTTATCTCGTCTAGAATAACTATATTGTAATTTCCAGATTGGATTTTTTCTTTACTAATTTCAATTGCTTCTTGTGCAATTTTTTTATGATCCTCTCTTGCGGTTTTATCATCAATAATGCCCACAAAACCTTTACCAACAATTTCTAATTCGAATTCTGGTTGGAGTCTTTTTATAGATTCAATTTCCCCATAAGGCCATGAGCCTTTGATAAACTGAATCATACAAATTTTATGATTATATCCCACTGCTCTTAGGGCCATTCCTAATGCAGCAGTTGTTTTACCTTTTCCGTTACCTGTGTATACTATTACAAGACCATCCTTACCCATGAATTATTTCTAGTCAGCATCAATTTAAATAAAAATCCGGTTTAATAAAAAAATTGAAAATTCCTAGATTAGTTCTTGCAGGAACCAGTAGTGGGGTTGGTAAAACCTCAATCACGTCAGCAATAATTCATGGAATAAAAAAAAGGGGTTATTCAGTTCAACCATTCAAAGTAGGACCTGACTATATTGATCCTACCTATCTTTCGTCTATTGCAAAAAAAGATACAATAAATTTGGATGCTTGGCTAATGGGAAAACAAGAACTAATCAAAAGTTTTGTTAGAAATTCAAAATCTAGTATTTCTATTATTGAAGGAGTAATGGGTTATTATGATGGATTTTCTGGAGATTCTAATTATTCAAGCACCCATCATGTTGCTACTCTTTTGAAATCTCCTACAATACTAGTGTTAGACACTAGTAAAACTGCCCGTTCTATTGCTGCAACGGCATTAGGATTTACGAAATTTCATAAAAATTCTAGAATTATGGGATTAATTCTTAATAAAATAGGAAGCAAAAAGCATGAAGAACTATGCAAAAAAGCCTTAGAGCCTATGAACATTCCTATTTTAGGATCTATTCCAAAAACCTCTAATTCTCTAACTTCACGACATCTAGGCTTGATTCCTGTTGCAGAACAAAATAAAATAAAAACAAAAATTGAAAAGATTGCTAAGGAAATTTCTGATTCACTTTTTATTGATAAAATTATTAAAATTGCCAAGAATGTACCTGATTTACAAAAAATAAATGAAAAACCAAAACAAAAACTAAAGACAACGATTGCCGTAGCTTTAGATAGTTCGTTTAATTTTTACTACAAAGATAATCTAGATGCATTAAGAAGAGAAGGTGCAAAATTAAAATTTTTTAGTCCTGTATCTGATTCTAAAGTTCCTTCTTGTGATGGACTATACATTGGTGGAGGATTTCCAGAAGTACTCGGTAATTCTTTAGGAAAAAACAACAAGATGCGTAAATCAATTAAAGATTTAGCTGAAAAGAATATGCCAGTTTATGCAGAATGTGGTGGTCTAATGTATCTTACAAAGTCAATTCATGATGGTACGAAGAAACATCCAATGGTGGGATTTATCGATGGAGAAACCAAAATGACTAAAAAAATGACACTAAACTACACTAAAGGATTAGTGTGTAAACAGTGTGTAATTTCTAATGGTTCTAAGAAGCTTCATGGACATGAATTTCACTTTTCTGAGATTACTTCATTACCAAATGACTCAAAATTTGCCTATAATCTTGAAATTGGTAAAGGAATAAAAAACGGCAAAGATGGTTTGGTACTCTATGAGACACTTGCATCTTACGGTCATCTTTACTTTGATAGCTCAAATTATGCTAAACAATTTGTTTCAAACAGTGTGAAATTTTCAAGAAGATGAATTTTCTCTCAATAGTTTGTAAAGTGCATTAACAATAGAAGATGCACAAGGACTACCACCTTTTCGTCCCTTATTTGTGATATATGGAACATCTAATGCCTGAATTGCTTCCTTTGATTCGGGGGATGATACAAAACCAACAGGGATTCCAATGACTAGTGCTGGGGTAGTTACTCCTTCCTGAATCATCTGAATTACCTCTAAGAGTGCAGTTGGAGCATTACCAATTACAACAATTCCTCCACTCATCTCAGAAGCAGCCATTCTCATGGAAGTTTGTGCCTTAGTTTTGTTGTATTTTTTTGCTTCATCTACAATCAACGGATTAGAAATATTACAAATTACATTATTTCCAAAATCTTTCAAGTTTTGTTTGTTAAAGCCACCAATAACTCCATTAACATCTACAATTATGTTGCAGCCATTTTTTAGTGCATTAATACCAGTTTTAATTGCATCCTTGTGAAAAATTATTTTGTTATCTCTAGCAAAATCAAAATCTGCAGTGGCATGAATTATTCGTCTAACTATAGGCCATTCTTGTTCGTTATATTGATGTGAACCAATTTCACTTTCTATTATCTGCATACTTTGATCTTCTATTGATTGTCCTTTCTCAGTTTGCATGTTCAACCTCTCGTGCCCTTTCTAGTATCAAATCAATCATTTTTTCATCGGTACCAATGTGTTCAGTTATAAACACTTTCTTCAGGTTTGATTTTTCTATTGCTGGATTGAGATCTTCGTAAATATCTCTTTTAACATGTGCACCTTTATGTAAAAAGTAAAAAACTATTACTAAAACTTCAGGATTATTTTTTTGACACTTTTCAATTCCTTGTTGAATGTTTGGTTCTTCAATTTCTAAAAAACAATGACTGACATTTCTATAGGTATTAGTTAAGTTATCAACAACATATTGTATAGAAAGTTGTGCATTAGGATCTTTGCTTCCATGCCCAATTATCATAACATCAACTTGATTGTTTGGAAGAGGAATATCATTTTTTTCTAACGCAGATTTTACTCTATTTTCCACAAGTTCTGACATAGTTTTATGCATCGACATTGGTTTAGAGATAACAAATTTCACTTTAGTTTTTGATTGGAGTTTTATTACATCATTTACTGCTGCCTTGACTTTTTTTCCAGGATACAAAAAATAGGGAACAATTGTTAGTGATTCAATTTCATGTTGAAGGCATTTTTTAACTCCTTCATCAATAAATGGAGGAATTACCTCTAAAAAACAATAATTAGAAAAAACATAATTTCCTTTTTCTTTTACTTTTTTACAAATAAAATCAAGTTCTTCCTTTACTTCCTTTTCTCTACTTCCTCTATCAATAAGTAAAACTCCACGCTTCAATTTGGAATCCTTGCCATTGCAATTGTCAAATTTGGAGGAAATTTCTGTTTTTCAACAACTAACTTACCTCCTGAAGCTTTGATTGCTGCTGCCTCTGATACGCTTGGAGTACCTTCAAAGGTTTGAACTGTCTTTGAAGGATTAGGAATATCAATTGTTGCTAATTCTTCTTTTTGAAAATATTCAATAGGTACATTCATTTCTTTTCCTAAATCAATTAAGCCTTGTACATCTTGTTGTTTTTTAATGGAAACAAGCTTTGCAATTGATTTTGCACTAAGTTTGTATTTTTCTAAACAAAAATTCAAACCTTCTTTGATAGTTTCTTTTGTAGTGTCTCCATGTAATCCTACTCCTACTACAAGTGTTGGTGGTCTATAAACTACAGAATTTCTTAAAATTTCTTTATTATCAATTTCCTTATCTGTCATTATCAATAATCCTTTTGCTTGTGAATTTTTCAATTCTTCCATTGAAGAATAAATTATGACATTTATTGGCAGTTTTTTATTCCACCAATCTTTATTTCCTGCATCTTGATAAACACCAATTTCTTCTTCATTTACCATGAAAGCACTAATCTTTGTTACTGTAGAATCATCTTCAATCTTCCAACCAAACTCTTTTCCTAAGAGATCAACTGCAATTGTTTTGTTTACATCAGCTGCAGTAGTAATAACTGCTGTACCTCCAAGTTTTTCTGCAATATCTTCTGTAAGCT
>BFAR01000040.1 GCA_008974855.1 archaeon MnTg01 | reverse complement strand
CCTACAAAAGGCAAAATTAATGTTTTAAAAAATGAGATCAAACAATATTTTGATAAAAGTGGGTACTTGTCATGGTCTTCAAAGAAACAAATGTACATAATTTTAGGAACAAATTCACCTAAAAACGGACTAGTTGAATGTCCAGAATGTAGACTAGGCCAATTAATGGTAATTAGATCTAATAAAACAAAAAAACGATTTCTTGGTTGTTCTAATTATTATAATGGATGTAAGGCCTCGTCTCCCCTTTTACAGAAAGCAAAGTTACGGGCAACAAAGATTCCTTGTAAAATATGTTCATGGCCAATTGTAATATTTCGATATAGTAGAAAGCAGAAATGGAGCAGACAGTGCTCTAACATTAAATGTGAAAGTCGAGTACCTAAATCCTAAAACTAGAATATAGATCTGTTCTTCTATTCTTTAAAAGGGGAAGAATTCTTCTTGTTTGCTTTACCTTAGCTAGAGAAATATCAACGATGCCAATGCCTTGTCGTTTTTTCATATCAAGTAATATTTTTCCAAACGGATCAACTGCAATACTACGACCACAGTAAATGTTACCAACTTGATCAGGTGCAATAATATAACATCCATTTTCTATAGCACGAGTTTTGTTAATAGTTATCCAATGTTCTTCCTTCATTTTTCCTTTAACCCAAGCTGATGGAGCAACTAAAATTTCTGAACCAGCAGCTGCTAAAGTACGTGACATTTCAGGAAATCTCAAGTCATAACAAATTAGCATTCCTAATTTTCCTATGCTAGTTTGTGTTGGCAACATAATTTTTGAACCGGGAGTTATTTTGTTAGATTCTTTGAATCCTAGTGCATCATAAAGATGGATCTTTCTATATGTAGAAACTATTTTTCCTGATTTTGAAATAAGAAACGAAGTGTCATATACACGATTTTTTTTCCTACTTTTTTCATAAAATGTTCCTACAACTTGTATAGAATTTTCTTTAGCTGCATTAGCAATTGATTTAACAAATGGATCATTAATGGTTTCAGCTAAAGAAGCAAGCTTTGCTGGACTTTGTGAGGATGGAGTATAAAACATCATAAATTCAGGAAACGCACAAAGTTGGGCACCACGTTTGGATGCATTTTGAACATAATTTAAAATTCGTTTAAGATTTTGATTTTTATCTTTTGAAGCTTTGAACTGTACTAAAGCAATCTTTGACATGATTTATGTAATAACAATTAAAATAAAAGATTATTGTAAAGTGATTTAATGAAAGATCTTTATCGATTATTACCCGAAGAAATGGAAAAGTTGGTTATGGAACTGGGGCAGCCACGTTATCGTGCAGATCAGATTCTTTATCCCATATACAATAAGTTTCCAAAGGACATTTCTGAAATACTACAGCTTCCTACATCGTTACGAGATAAATTAATCGCAGAAGGTTATACAATTGGTTCTGCAAAAGAAGTCAACCGTATTGTGAGTGAGGATGGTGATACGACAAAAATACTTCTTAATCTTGTCGATGGAAACCCTATAGAGACGGTTCTGATACAGTATCCTACATCAAAGATCAATGGTCATCCAAGGTCTACTATTTGTGTTTCAACACAAGATGGTTGTGCAATGGGTTGCATATTTTGTGCTACTGGACAGATGGGTTTTAAACGAAACATAAAGGCAGAAGATATTGTTGCACAAGTTATTCATTTTGCTCGTCTTCTTCAAGAACGAGATCAACATGTTACTAACTTGGTCTTTATGGGAATGGGTGAACCATTAGCAAATTATGATGAGATGATACGAGCTGTTCGTTTATTGACAGATAATCGATGCTTTGGATTAGGGCAACGACATATTACAATTTCTACAATAGGAATCATAAAAGAGATAGATCGTCTTGCTGATGAGAATCTTCAGATAGGACTTGCTATCTCATTACATGCACCAAATGACAAATTACGCAGGAAACTAGTTCCTACTGCAGGACCACATTCTGTAAATGATTTGATCTCTGCAGGAAGACGTTACTACAAGAAAACTGGACGACGTGTTACATTTGAATATGCTCTGATTGAAGGTATCAATGATTCTCCAGAGGTTGCAGCCGAGCTTGCATATCTCTTAGAAGGTAATGGATCTCATGTGAATTTAATTCCAATAAATCCAACAGATGGTAACTTTAAACGTCCAGCTCGACGAAGTGTTCTTGAATTTGAACGAATACTTGTCAATGCTGGAGTAAACTGTACGGTTAGAGTGGAGAAAGGTTCGGAGATCTCAGCTGCATGTGGTCAACTTCGAACAGATATTGTAAGTTGATTGTATTTTTATCGTAAAAATAAAAAAAGAATTAGAGTGGTTTTCCTGCCATAAACCAATTTTCTTTTGGATTCTCATCAAAAACCACTATAACATGATTTTCTTTGGTCTTTAGGATATCAACTGCTGATTTTGTTATTGCTTTTGCAAAATCATCTTTTTGTTCTTGAGTTCTGCCTGGATAAAGTGAGACTGTGATTAACGGCATGAATTAATCCAAAACAACTTTGATTTAATCCTTAATGATAAGATTAACGATCTCCTCTGTATCCATAACGTGTTCCATAGGCAAATTCTGAGCTATGAGTTTTTTTGTATAGATATCCCGTTGCAAAACCAATAACAAATCCTCCAATGTGTGCCATAAACGCTACTCCGCCCCCACCTCCTGCAACTCCAAAACCGCTAATTAAAAATGGCAAAATATTTTGGAAGACTAACCAAAATGGAAGAAACCATCTTGCTTGTATGTGCATCATTCTCCAAAAGAATCCTAGCATCACGAAAGTCATAATTTTTACTTTAGGATACAATGCAAGGTAAGCTCCTAGAACACCAGAGATTGCGCCTGAAGCTCCAACTGCTGGAATAGAACTTAGTGGATCAATTGCTACATGAGATAGTCCTGCAACAATTCCCCAAACTAAATAAATTCCAAGAAATTTTACTCTACCAAACTTTAGCTCAATGTTGTCACCAAAAATCCATAAAAATAACATGTTTCCACCCAAGTGTAATAGTCCTCCATGCAAGAACGTGGAACTAAGTAACGAAACATATGGCATTGCAGGACAATCAATTTGTATTCCTGGAAGAGTGATGTAAGAAGATCCTGTGATACATGTAGGAACTGCTCCCCATTCAAAAAACAAACGAGCAGCACCCTCGTTTGAAAATTCCCAGAATTGTCCCGTTACTGCTATTTCATAGAGAAAAACAATGACATTAATGATAATTAGAGCAATGGTAAGTTTTGGTTTGAATCCTGGAGGATGAGGGTTCTCATCTTTTAATGGAAACATGAATAGATTAGCTCACTATTTGATTTGTATAATAATATTTCAGATATTATACAGAAATTATTCCTTCTTTAATCAAAAATTGAATTCCATTTGCAAAGTCTTCATCAGAAATTAGTTCTTCTGCCCACCAACCTGCGTTGTTTCTTACCCAGTCAGGAATTATTGCATTTTCATTTGATTGTCCGTTTGAAGTAGTTGGGACTTTGATAATATTTTCTCGAATCATAAATTCAAGTCCAGATGCAAAGTCATTATCTGTTATTGCACCATCTGACCACCAACCTGCGTTGTTTCTTACCCAGTCAGGAATTGAAATTTCATTTGAAGGTGGGGGAGTACTAGTTATTGGTTGTAAGCCACCCGGTCCAACTTCAATTAATCCAGAACCTATACCTGCATATGTTGTATCATAAGTAATTCCTTGACCAAAAACTGCAATGTCAATTCGATATGTCTTTTGTGAGGGTAGAGTTATCTTTTGAATATCAATTCCTTCTGAAGCTAAAATTCCTAGATTTGATGAATCATCACCAACGTTAGAAAAAATTACGTTACCGGTATCTTGATCAATTAAAAAGAAACCATAACGTACATCTTTCAATAGATTTCTATTTTCATCAAAGAATGTAATTTCAAATGGAATTTCATCATTTGCTCCGAAAGTGCTATCCCAAGAAGCTTTTACAGTAGTTCCAACTTGTACAAGAGTTTCTTCATTTACAAGATAAAATTCAAATGAATTTTTTACAACTTCACTTTGAGGAACTAATTTGAATTCCATTGTACCTTTGTTATAATGAGATGAACCTAATTTTTCATTAATTCTTTGTAATTCTGTACCAGATACAAGAAAATGAATGATGTTTTGACCTTCAATTGAATATGGATCTAAAAGTAAGACTCTATTATCAACTTCAACGCCATCTACATATCCTTTGAATTGTTTTCCTTCAGCATATGGAGCAAAACTTTTTGGAACACGAATTTCTTCATGTACGACTTGGACTAGTTCGATATATTCTGGTGACCAATCAAACTCCATATCAAAGGAAATAGAATTATCTGAATTTTGATATTGAAAATTTTCTACATCATCATAATAGGTTTTAACAGTGACTGGAATTTCTTGAGCTTGTGCAGTTTGAATGAGAAAATCTTGCTCCTGTGCAACACTAACGAATGTATCG
>BFAR01000039.1 GCA_008974855.1 archaeon MnTg01 | reverse complement strand
GAGGATGTCCAGCTCCAAAAAGATGTAACGGAATTGATGGGGGAATTTGTTTTTTTGCTGAAACTATCATGTTTGCAAGTAATTTGTATTCATATGATTCCATAAATTCAACTGGACTTCCTAAGGCCAGCATTTTGAATCCATAATTTACAAGTGCTTTTGTGGATTTTCTTACCAAATCCATATGTTCTCCACCTTGAATTGGGCCCACCCAAATTGTACCTGGATTATTTTGTTTTTTTAGAACTTGTTTAGATATTTTCAAGGTATGCTCAACAAATGAATTTGCTTTCTTTTTTGAAAGACCATAACCTGTTGGTTTGTCAAGAGGAATTGCAATATCAGAACCAATCTTGTTTTCATATTCCCACATCTCATTAGGAGAAACATCGACATCACCATATTCTAAAACTTGATATCCACCAGAATCAGTCATTACAGCTCCATCAAAATCAATAATTTTATGGATACCGTGTTTTGTTGCGTCTGCTCCATAATGCTTTAGTGTAATGTATGCATTGGTGATAACTAAATCAAAACCTAATTTACCAATTTTTTTTGTTGGAATAGTTTGTTTTACTGGATGAATTACTGGAACAAATGCAGGAGTTTCAATCTTACCATGATTTGTATGTAAGATTCCAATTCTTCCAGCTAAATCGGCTTTTATTATTTCAAACAATTTACATTACAACCATTTGATGTGTTATTTAATTAGTAGGAAAAGAATTTTTTTAAATCATTTTTTTCAGAAATTAAACTCAACCAATCTACAACAACGTCATCAAATTTACCTTCAATCACATTGATAACTGAATTTGAAACTATTGCTACAGTTTTAGAAGTTGTATCTATTTGATGTGATTTAGTTTTCCCAAATTTTTTCATTGAATCATATGCTACTATTCCTAATATCTCACTTCCCAAATTTTCTGCAATTTTTTTAGTTGAATATTTTCTTTTTTTGTAAACGGAAGTAAGTTGATAGGGATTTTTTCGAAGTATGATTACTTTAGTAACTTGTTTTTTAATTACAACATATGGAGCTAAATGACCAACCACAATAGATTTTTTATTAATTTTATTTTTTAAGATATTTTTTAATTTTTTGACATCAACATCATTTGACTCATCTTTTTTTTCGTAAAGTCCTGATTCTAAAGCAATTTTATTAATATCAATGATTTTATATTTTAAAATCTTAGAAACATTTTTTGCAATACTATGTTTTCCAACTCCAGGATTTCCAGTAATTATTATTGCCATGGTATACAATCAAAATGAATAGATTAAACGATTTCTGTAATACTAATATTACAAGATAGTTCTAGTGTGGCATGCAAATTGGATTACTTGGTAAAACTAATGTTGGAAAATCTACATTTTTTTCAGCGGCGACTGAGGCACCAGTCTCAATAGGCAATTTTCCATTTACAACAATAGAGCCAAATGTCGGAGTTGCATATGTAATGACAGATTGTGCCTGTAAGCATTTTGAATTAAAGCATGAAAATTCTTTATGTAAAAATGGAACACGATTTGTCCCCATTAAACTAATTGATGTTGCTGGTCTTGTTCCTGGTGCCCATGAGGGAAAAGGATTAGGTATAAAATTCTTAGATGATGCAAGACAAGCAGAAGCCCTTATTCATGTTGTAGATATTGCAGGCTCTACTGATATTCAAGGTCAACCAGTTCCAATTGGGACTCATGATCCAATGGAAGATGTAAAATTTGTTGTAGATGAGTTTGATCAATGGTTCAAGGAAATTTTAGAACGTGAATGGCCAAAACTTACAAAAGAAATTGAACAAAAAAGAACAAAAATAATAGAAGGTATTGCTAAGCGCTTTAGCGGATTAGCAATTAAAGATTTTCAGGTACACGAAGTTTTACATAAACTAGATCTCTTGACTAAAAATCCACCTGAATGGCAAGACTCTGATTTGACTTTATTTTCAAAAGAGTTGAGAAAAAAAACCAAACCAATCTTAATTGCAGCAAACAAAGCAGATCTTTGTAAGGATCTTTCCATTATTGAAAAAATAAAAAAGGATTCAAAAATACTTGCTTGTAGCGCTGAAACTGAATTACTTTTGAGAAAAGCCACAAAAGCTGGCTTAGTTGATTATATTCCAGGTGAAAATAGTTTTAAGATTAAAGAAGATGTTAAAGTATCTCCACAGCAACAAAAGGCATTAGATTTAGTAAAGTCAGTCTTTTCCAAAATTAACTCAACAGGATTACAAAGTGTATTGAATTCTATTGTTTTTGATATACTAAATTTAATTGTAATTTATCCAGTTGAAGATGACACAAAATTATGCAATAAAGATGGTCAAGTTCTACCTGATGCTAGGCTTTTACCAATTAATTCCACTGCAAAAGATTTGGCAGAAACAGTACATGCAGATTTAGCTAAAGGTTTCATACATGCAATAGATGTAAAAACAAAACAGAGAATTGGTGCAGATCACCAATTAAAAAATGGAGATGTTATTAAAATCGTTTCAAGTATGAGTAGGGGATAAGATGCTGTGTTTAGGAATTGAAAGTACTGCTCATACATTTTCATGTGCCGTACTTGAAAAAAAAGGTAAAAAAGGAAAAATTTGTTCTGATGTACGAAAAATATATCATCCACCTGAAGGTGAAGGTATTCATCCTAGAGAAGCATCTAGACATCATATAGAGTCAAGTGCAGCTGTACTTTCAGATTGTTTACACGAAGCAAAAGTGAAAATAAATGATTTAGATCTTATTGCATATGCTGCTGGTCCAGGTCTTGGACCATGTCTAAGAGTTGGAGCAGTAGTTGCTCGTTCATTATCAACATATTATCAAATTCCAATTTATCCAGTTAATCATGCAATTGGTCACATTGAATTAGGTAAACTACTAACTGGTGCAAAGAATCCATTAATCCTTTTAGTTTCTGGTGGTCACACAATGATACTTGCCTTTATGATAAATAAATGGCGAGTTTTTGGAGAAACATTAGATATTACATTAGGACAACTACTTGATCAATTTGGTAGGTCTGCAGGATTTGCATCACCATGTGGAAAAAAAATTGAAAACTTGGCTGAAAAAACTACAAACTATTTTCCATTACCATATTCTGTTAAAGGAAATGATGTTTCATTTTCTGGATTACTTTCTGCTGCAAAAACTCTATTACCAAAGGGACTTGAAGATGCATGTTATTCACTTCAAGAAACCGCATTTGCAATGATTGCAGAAGCTACAGAACGTGCACTTTCATTTACTAAGAAAAAAGAATTGTTAGTAGTTGGTGGTGTTGCAGCAAACAAAAGATTATCTGAAATGCTAAAAAGTGTATGTAAAAGACAAAATTGTAAATATTTTGTAACTCCTATAAAATTTTCTGGTGATTGTGGTTCTCAAATTGCCTGGACAGGTTTACTTGAATCACAAACCAAAAAAAGCTCTAAAATTGAAAATACATTTGTTAAACAATCTTGGAGATTAGACACTGTCCAAGTAAATTATTAATTTTTAAATTCCTCTATGGCTTCTTGTAAGGTTTCAAGCCAACTTCCATTGCTAAAAACTCCAAACTTGTAGTCTTTGTACCCGTCACCATCTTTTATTCTAATACATACTTTTTTCATTAACCATCCTTCCTTCCAAACTTTGATGACATCATTATGTCTAGTATTAATTACAGTTTCATCGAATTTTTTTGAAAAATCCATAATGCGACCACGTGTTTTATCAAAAGCAACTCGCTTGTTAGTTACTGTGAGAATACCTGCACCAAGTGAATCTTCATTACAATCCTCTTGCCTTATTTTCTTTTCACCCTCATCCATGATTAGATTTGAATCTGACTTGAGGTTATAATTTTAATGACTTTTTGAGACATCTGATATAACAAGTGTGCCTAAAAATGAGTCAAAAATCCAACTCTAAGATTAAATATAGCCTGTTAGACAATTTTTTCGTGAATTCTAGATTTACGTTACTTGCTTCATTAACCATTATCCCAATAATACTATCAATTGGAATTATTCCAAGCATTTCATTTGTTGATGCCTTACAAGAAAAAGATTCAGAAACACAATGCAGAGAGGGACAAGTTCTAGTTTTTCGAACTATTGCAAATAATTTTGTCTGTGTTTCTGAAGCAACTGCAGAACGTTGGGTTGAGCTAGGACTAGCAGAGATTGTAAGCGATGTAGCTGAAGAAGAATCTATGGAAGAATCTATGGAAGAATCTATGGAAGATATAAAAATCTCATCGTCAATTTTGGAATACACACAAGAATCTCCCACAATAGACCCTGAAAAGGGATATTTTGTTACAGAAATTGCTGATGGTCTTTATTGGTTATCTGATGGCGGCTACCAAGTGATGTTTCTAACAACTGGAGAAGGAGTAATTGTAGTTGATGCACCACCATCACTTGGAGAAAGATATCTTGACGCAGTAGCTGAGGTTACTGATGAACCAATTACACATGTAATTTACAGTCATATTCACAAAGATCACATTGGTGCTGCAAGCCAATTTCCGGCTGACGCGACAATAATTGCACATGAAGATACTGCAAGTCATCTTGTAATGAAAAATGATCCAAACAGACCTGTGCCTACTGTTACATTTGATGAAATGTACACATTGTCTGTAGGGGACCAAACTTTAGAATTATCATATGATGGAGCGTTTCATTCTAAGGGTGATATTATGATCTTTGCACCTAAACAAAATGTTTTGATGGTAGTAGACCACTTTCTTCCAGGAGGCGCTCCTTTCAAAGCATTTGCACTTACTACCGACATGAACAACTACATTGCAGCTTATGATTTAATATTAGAAAAGAATCCTGCTTTAATCATATCAGGACACACGGAGATTTTAGCAACAACTGATCATGTAAAAACTTCCAAAGAGTATACTTTGGATGTATTAGAAAATGCAAGCACAGCATTCCAAACAGTAGATTTTAATCAAATTGCAGAAGAAAATGGTGCTCTAGGATTAGTTGGAATATTTGATGCTTATATTGATACATTAGCGAGAACTTGTTCTGATTTAACTTTAGAACAGTGGGATGGAAGACTACCTAGCGTTGAAGTCTTTATGGAAGATAACTGTACTGCAATGGTATTCCATGTGTTCATTGATTAAATCTCCAAACTCTAAATAATTCTATCTTCAAAGTTAATTAAATGAAAGCTTTAGTTTACGAGAAATACGCTCCTGATAATGATTTTGAAAAAATTTTAAAAATTAAAGATATAGATGAACCTAAACCAAAATCAAACGAAGTAATTTTCAAAGTAAAAGTAGCTGCACTAAACTATGATGACATTTGGGCAATGCGTGGAAAACCAATTGAAATTCCAATGCCACACATTTCTGGAACAGATGCTGCAGGTGAAGTAATTGCAGTTGGAGATGAAGTTAAACAAATTCAGATAGGTGATAGAGTAGTATCAAATGGAAATCTTACTTGCAGAGTTTGCAAGGAATGTACAAGCGGTAGAGAATTTGATTGTCGTAAAAGAACAATCTGGGGTTTTCAAACAGGTCCATTATGGGGAGGATTCTGTGAGGTTACGCACCTTCCAGAATCTAATGTAATTAAAATTCCTGATAATCTAAGCTTTGAAGAAGCTGCTGCTGCTTCTATGACGCTTATGACCTCATGGCACATGCTAGTTGGTAGAGCAAAAATCAGACCAGGACAAACAGTTCTGATAATGGGTGGAGGATCTGGAATGGGAATATTTGGAATTCAAATTGCGAAATTGTATAATTGTGATGTGATTACAACTGCAAGCCAAGATAAATTAGATAAATGTAAAGAACTGGGAGCAGATTACGCAGTTGATCATAGAAAAGAGGATTGGCACAAAGAAGTAAGACAAATTACTAAAGAGCTTGGAAGAAAAAAAGGAAAAACCTCAGGTGTAGATGTAATTTTTGAGCACATTGGTGGCTCTCATTGGAACAAAGAACTAACTTTACTAAAGTATGGTTCAACAATAGTTACAACTGGAGCAACTACTGGTTATGATGTAAAAACCGATTTACGTCATATCTTCTTTAAAGGAATCAATGTTTTAGGTTCGACTCAAGGGACAAGATCTGAATTAGAGTCTGGTTTATACTGGATGTCAAAAGGCAACATCAACGCAATCATTGATTCAGAATTTACCTTAGAAAATGCAGTTAAAGCCCACAATAGGATGCTAAATGGAAAAGGACTATTTGGGAAAATCTTAATGAAACCATAAGGATTTGAAAAACATGTCAATGAAATTATTAAAAAAAGGAGCAGAAGGAGATATTTTTCTTACCACTTGGAATAAAAAAAAGGCAATTCTAAAAGATAGAAAGAAAAAAGATTATAGAAACTCTTTACTTGATCAAAGAATTAGAAAAAAAAGAACTATTCGAGAGTGTGAAATAATTTCAGAAGTCAAATCATTTGGAATTAGTACACCTTTGATTTACAATATGGACATAAAAAATTGTACTATCATAATGCAATATATTGTTGGTACAGTAGTAAATGATCTTTCAGAATCAAAATTAATTAAAAGTTGTTTTCAAATTGGTAAAATTGTTGGTGTAATGCATAAAAATGGAATAATGCATGGTGATTTAACTACATCAAACTTTATTGTTTCAAAAGGAAAAATGTTTGTTTTAGATTTTGGTCTTGCAAATAAAACTACCAAACCTGAAGATCACGCAGTTGATTTAAGATTACTGAAAGAAATTCTCAATAGTGCCCACACAAAAATTATGAATAAAGCCTGGTTGAATTTTTTAAAGGGATACAAATCAGCAGTTGGCACTTCTCGTTTTAGTAAAGTAACGAATTTAGTTAAGGTAATAG
>BFAR01000038.1 GCA_008974855.1 archaeon MnTg01 | reverse complement strand
CTAGAGGGTACTAGTAGATATTTGGCAGTAAATTTAAAACTCTCAGAGTTTGGAACGTAAATTAACAATGACCGCGCTCTCAGAGCCAAAATCAAAAAGCATCGTTAAATCGTTTAATGAGACTAGGTCTCGAACTTTGGAATTAGTTAAAACACTTGAAAAAGACGATTTTGTGGTACAGACCGCATATTATACAAGTCCACCAAAATGGCACTTGGGGCATGTTAGTTGGCTTTACGAAGTGGTGTTAAGCAAATTAAATACAGATTATGAATTTTATTCAGAAGAATTTTCTGAATATCTAAATTCGTATTATCATCAGTTTGGAGAACCGCGTGATAAGGGAAAAAGAGGAATTATGTCTAGACCAACTGTTGAGCAAGTTTTGGAATATTTTCAAACTGTAAATCAACTGGTTACAGATTTTCTTAAAAAAAATCCTATTTCAAACAAAGCTAATCAGCTGTTAACTATGGGCATGCACCATGAGTGTCAGCATCAAGAGCTACTTGTATATGATCTTCAAAATTTACTTGCAGACGAATACAGACCAGTAAAAAAGAATTCTCCACCGACGTTATCTAAAGTAGACCCCGAATCTATAGCAATTGGTGGAGGATTATACACGATGGGATATAATGGAGGAGGTTTCTGTTATGACATTGAGCTTCCTGAACACAAAGTATTCCTAGAGGATTATAGAATTGATGCGTTTCCTGTAACAAATGGACAGTATTTGAGTTTCATAGAAGACGGAGGATATAAGGATTTTAAATGTTGGTTATCAGATGGATGGGATACAGTTAAGAAAAACAATTGGCATGCTCCAATGTACTGGGAAAAAGAAAATGAAAGATGGGTTGTACGTGATTTTCTTGGAAAAAGAAAGATTAATCCAAATGAACCTGTTTGTCATGTAAGCTTTTACGAGGCAGATGCTTATTGTAGATGGGCAGGAAAAAGACTTCCAACAGAAGCAGAATGGGAAAAAGCTGCATGTTGGAATGAAGAAAAGATGAGAAAAACAATCTTTCCTTGGGGTAATGAAATACCAAATGAAAAAAATGCAAACTTGTTAGAATCTTATTTATGGAATACATCTGAATTAGGATCATATCCAGAAAGCCGAAGTAGTTATGGTTGTTACCAGATGATTGGAGATGTGTGGGAATGGACATCATCTGAATATGGTGGATATCCAGGATTCAAAACAGGTTTTTCAGAATATAATGACAAATGGTTTACAAATCAAAAGGTTTTGCGCGGGGGATCTTTTGGTACACCCAGAATGTCAATTCGAGGAAGTTACAGAAACTTCTTTAGATTAGATGAGAGATGGTTATTTTCAGGATTCAGATGCGCTCAAGACGCTTAGTTTTTTGAAGCCAAAAATAACGCATATGGTTTGTTTGTATCATGCCAGATTTTTTCTATCTCGAATCCGGCTTTATGCATGATATTTTTAATTTGAGAAATTGAATATTTATGAGAATGCTCGGTATGTATCAACTCATCTTTTTCAATACTTAATTGTAGATTAGCTTTTTTGATTTCTACTTTTTGATCTTCGAGTGAACGTAAATACATTTCAATTCTTTGTTCTTTTTCATTATATAGTGAATAATGTGCAAACTGCGAGATAACAAAGTTGGCATTTAGCTCAGCATTTATTCGTGACAAGATGTTTAGATTAAAGTTTGCAGTAATTCCTGCAGAGTCATCGTATGCATTTTCTAAAACCACTTTATCTTTTATTAGATCCAATCCAATGAAAAACAGATCATTATTTTTCATGATTGATGAAATTTTTTGTAAAAATGCAAATCCAAATTCTGGAGTAAAGTTTCCAAAACTAGAACCTAAAAATGCTATAAGGTTTGGTTTATTATCATACTTTTCAACAAACTCCAATCCACCTTCATAGCTATCAATAACTCCAGTAATGGATAGATTTTCATAACCTTCTAATAGTTTCAGTGAGCTTTCCTGTAAAACATCTGAAATGTCGATTGGAAAGTACTCTGTTTTATTTTGAATTTTAGTTAAAACATCTAACAGTAATCTTGTTTTTACTGCAGAGCCGCTACCAAGCTCAACTAGACGCATGTCAGCAGTAACAAACTTTTCCAATTCATTTCCGATTGTTTTTAGAAGATTGGTTTCTGTTCGTGTCAAATAGTATTCTGGTAACTCACAAATGTCATCAAATAATTCTGAGCCCTTTATATCATAGAAAAATTTTGGGTTGATTGATTTCTCTTTTTGATTTAGACTGCGAGATATTTCTTCGGCAAAAGTTTTATTAGATTTTGCAGATTCTGGTTTAAAATATCGTAATCTAGAATTTATTTCAAAATGTCGGTACCTAAGTGACTTTTGAAGTGTTTTTGTACTCATTTGTGTTACGGCCCGGTTTTTATACATAAATGCTTTATCCCAAATTAATGAGTGATATTCTTAAGGTAGAAAATCTCACAAAACATTTTGTAAAAAAAGGATTTTTTAGCTCAAAAACATCAATTGTAAAAGCAGTTGATGATGTTTCTTTTTCGCTCTCTGAAGGTGAAGTTTTTGTGATCGCTGGAGAATCAGGCTCGGGAAAATCAACTATTGCAAAATTAATTATGAAATCCATTGAGGCAGATTCTGGGAAAATTATTTTTGATGGTCAAGAAATTGGAAATGATTCTAAAAGTCTAACAAAAATTAGAATGGCTTGCCAGATGGTACACCAAGATCCTTATGACTCCATTAATCCACGAATGAAGGTTTTTGATATTGTTTCAGAGCCGCTTGAAATTCATAAAATTGGTAATTTTGAAGAAAGACAAAAACAAGTTATAGAAACACTACGTGAAGTAAGATTAGAACCTGCTGAAGAAATTGCCAAAAAATATCCCCATGCGTTATCTGGCGGACAGCGCCAAAGAATTGTTTTGGCAAGAGCTCTTGTGTTAAAACCCAAAGTCATCATTGCAGATGAACCAGTTTCAATGCTAGATGTATCTATTCGTGCAGAAGTTTTAGAATTAATGGAAGATTTACAAAAAAAATACCATATCTCGTTTCTCTACATTACACATGACTTGGCAACTGCGAGACATTTTGGAAATAGAATTGCAATTTTGTATTTGGGAAAAATAGTTGAAATGGGTTCAATTGATGATGTTTTATTACATCCAAAGCATCCGTATACCCAAGCCTTAATTGATGCGCTTTCAGAACCAAATCCAGATAATCTACATAAGGAAAAGAAAATTCGTATCAACGAGCCACTAGACATTGATGTGTATGAAGGATGTAGATTTAGAGCAAGATGTCCTTATGCAATAGAGCAGTGCAAGGAAGAACCCCCATTAGAAAGCGTGGGGAATAAAAGAGATGTTGCTTGTTTTGTTAAGTTAGATTAAGATTTAGTAATCATATGGGGAAAACACTAACCGACATCAACTCTAGCTTGTTTTGTTTTCCCCTAACAAGCGAGGATGTTGGTTAGCACAAACATTCATTACAAATTTTGTATTTAAGATTAATTAATTAGTAATTGATGGTATTCGCTTATCTTTGTAAGTAACTATATGGGAAACCCCATTTTTGGGAAATACACCGTAAATTAGCTTGGCTTTTTCTACTACAGTGTCCTTTAGAGATACCATAAGGAATTGACTGCCCTTTGATCTTTCTTCTATAATTTTTGAAAGTTTTTCAGAGTTTTGTGCATCCAAATGTGCGTCTATTTCATCAAATAGATAAAATGGTGAGGGTTTGAGCTTTTGTAATGCCAGAACAAAAACAACAGCAGCTAGGGTCTTTTCACCACCACTGATTGAGGTAGAAGTTCTTTTTGGCTTGTTTTGGAATTGTATCATGTAAGTAATTCCAGATGAAAAGATATCATCCTCATTTTCTAGCTCTAGCCAGGCATTTCCACCTGTCATTTTAGAAAATATCACCCTAATTTCTTTATCAACTATATCAAAGGCATCTAGAAAAGTCTGGCGTTTTTCTTTTTCAATTTCTTCAATGAATTTGACAATACTATTTCGTTCCTCTTCAAGTTCATTTTTTCTAGTTGACATGGAACGATAACCGGTTGCAAGATCAATGTATTGTTCTGCAGCTTTTCTATTAATTAATTCAGATAATACGCGTTGTTCAGCTGAAAGTGCTTTGAGAATAGATTCTACTTCAAAGGTTTCAATTGTTTCATCATATCCATAGCTTGAAATAAATTTTTGAATTTGGGATTCATTTTCAGTAATTTCTTTTAGATCACGTGTAAGTGTGTCAGATTGTCTTTCTCGTGTATTGACATCTTTGTTAAGAGAATGTTCATTATCACGGAGGTCATTTAATTTTGAATCAAATTCGTTTACTTGTGAAACTGAATTACCAGATGTAGAGATTAGTTCTTGTTCTTTTTCTCGAAGTTTAACTAAATTATCATTTGTTATTATACATTCTTTTTCCAATGTATGTAATTTAACTTCGAGTTCATGTCTTTCTTGATTAAGTATTGCGTGTTCCTCATGAAGATTTTTTGATATAGATTTTTCTGCAATTTCTTTTGCAGTAAACTTTGCATGGTCGGCTTCTTTTTCTTTTAATTCAGATACGATGTTTGATTGTCTGGTAGTTATAGAAGATTTTTTCTCGTTTAGCCGTATTAATTCGTGTGCAATTCTTAATTGTCTAGGATCTGAAAAATTTTCTGAAACTATTCTTATTCGTTCATCCAATGATGTGACTAGAGATTCTTGCTTTGCTATTTCTGTTTGTAAATATTCTGATCTACGAGTTAATTGAGAGTTTCTTGAAGTTAGCTGTCCATTGATCTTATATGTAGATATTATTTTGCTTTTTAGATCTGAATAATTATTTGAAGTTGTAGCATGACCTGTTTCTGAAATGGATAATCGGTCATTATAATTTTTTATAATGTGTTCAATTCGTTTTTGTTTATGTTTTTTATTTTGGATATATTTTCGTAGTAAGTTAATTGAACGATTTAGACCATCAACTGATGTACTCATGGTAATAATTTTAGTTAATTTGGAAATTTTGGAGTTAAAATCAATTATAACTGAACTTCCTTTGGCTTCAAAAAACTCCCCCTCCAAGGTAACTGCCTTGAATCCAGACTTTGATATTCTAACAGCGTCTTCCCTAGATTTTACTAAAACGGTATTACCAAATAGGAATATTTTGAGGGATTGGTATTGACTTTCACATTTTACAAAATCAGAGAGCATTCCAATTATTTTTGAGTCTTTAGGTGCAGATGTGGTTAATTTTGGAATTGCATCAAGTGGAATTATTTTTAATTTTGGTAATTTTTTAGAGCGAACAAAGTCAGCTAAGTGAAGGAGAGTAGTAAAGTCTTTGACAATAATGGCCTTGATTAAATCTGAGCTAACAGCTAGTGCCGCACGTTCATATTCTTTATTCCAAGAAAGTTTTTCATAAACTAGGCCTTGTATTCCAAGTGCATCAGCATCTCCTATAAGTTGTGAAATTGAGTAATCTTCATGCATTACGTCTTTAACGACACGAATTTTTGTTTCATATCTTACAGTACTCTGCGTAGCTTTTTCTAAAATTTGACTAACATCATCAATATCTTTTAAAATCTTTTCATGTTGTAGGTTTAATTTGTGTATTCTTGATCTAAGCTCATCAATTGCTGCTTTGTGATTTATTTTAACTGATTCAAGTTTATGTTTTAAACGATCTAGATTTTGTGATTGAGTATTAAATTCACTATTCTTTACAGTGTTATGATTAATTTTATTTTCAACATCAGTTCTTTCAGATTCAAATTTTAAAAATGTTAATTTTGCAGCATTAAATTTTTTATTAAGATTTTTAATTTTATGATCAAATTCAAGTTTTTTTATAGTAATATCTGATTGCTCTCTTCTAACTTTATTTAATTCAGAATCAATAAATCTTACTTCATCATTAATTATTTTTCTTTCATCATTTGTTTGCTGTATTGATGCACGCATTAGATCAATAGTAGATTCAAGAGAACTACGTTCTTCATGTAGCTTTTCTAAATTTAATTTAATTTCAGGAAATCTTGATTCAATATGTTCTAATCTTTTCTTTGAAGTGTTAATTTCACTTTTTTCATGTTCTGATTTGTGAATTGATTCTGAAAGTTCTGAATCTATTGTTGCCTTGGCATGATTGTACGTATTGACTTCATCCATGAATTTCTTTTTTTGAGATTCTAACTCGTGGATTTCTTTTCGAAAAACATCTCGTTCTTCATCGAATTTTTTGATTTCAGAGGTCAAGGCGTGTAAATTACGCTCTTTTGAGAGTTTTGTTACTTTGAGATTTTTGAGTTTATTTGCAGACTCTATTGCATGGAATCTGTTTGTTTCCTTAGTTAGTAAGTCATTTCTGAGTTGCTGATTTCGTTCCTCCTCTAGCTCATCTATTCTCTTTTTGATTTCACCCATTTTTGCTAAAGCAATTTCTAATCTTCTATCAGACTCATCTAGTTGTTTTACGGATTCACTTTTTTTCTCATCAAAATAGGATAGACCAATAATGTCTTCAAGGGATTGTCTTTTTTCTTCTGATGTAAATTCTGAAATTCTTGTAACGGTTCCTTGTTGAATATTATTTAGTTGGTTCAAGCCAGCATTTGCCATATTTAATAGATCTAAAATATGAGATCTATGTGTCTTTTTTTTATCAAGATAATAGATATTTTCTCCTTTATCATCCATTTCTCTTGTTATTGTGATAGAGTCAGTATCTACAGGGATCTTTCTATCAGAATTATCAAAATGGACACTAACCCTTGTCATTTTTGGTCCGCGACGTTCACCTTCAATATCATGAATTAAGGAACGCAGCTTATCAACTCGCATTGTTTTTGGTCGATTTTCTCCAAGTGCAAAAATTATTGCGTCTAAAATATTGCTTTTACCTGAACCGTTTGGGCCAGAAATTGAAATAAGTCCTGGTTGAAAATCTACGCTCGTATTTTTAAATCCAAATGATTTGAAACCAAACATTTCTACTTTTTTGATAAATACCAATATGAGAATTTTTCAAACCGTTCGAATAATCGAATACGAACAAGTTTAGTTGACTATAAACTAGAATAATTGTAATTTCAGTTAGTCAGGGATATTCACGCCTATGTATAATTATCAAATTTAGGCATGCTGCTTCTTTGGGATTTATCAAAAACTTTAAGATTTAATGAATTCTTCTATTTCGTTTTTAGCATCAGAGTCACGCATTTGTTTTGGAGGGTGTTTCATTAAATAGGCACATGCAGGAATCACAGGTCCTCCAATACCTCTATCTAGTGCAAGTTTTGCTAAACGTAATGCGTCAATGACTATTCCTGCAGAATTTGCTTTATCATCAACTTCTAGTCTTACCTCCATGTTGTAAGGAATATTTGCCCATTGTCTTCCTTCAATTCTCATAAACATTAGTTTTGTATTTCCTAAAAATGGAATAAAGTCAGATGGACCAACATAGATTTGATCATCGTCTAATCTTTCTGATAATTGGCTTTGCACGCTTTCTGTTTTAGAAATTCGTTTACTTACTAAACGATCTTGTTCTTTCATATTCAAAAAATCTGTGTTTCCACCGACATTAATTTGATAAGTTCTTTCGATTTTTGTTCCACGATCATCACATAAACGAACAAGTGTTCTATGTACAATTGTAGCACCAACTTGACCTTTGATATCATCTCCAACTAACGGGAGATTTTTTTCAGTAAATTTCTTACCCCATTCATCATTTGATGCAATAAAAGAAGGAATACAATTTACAAATGCACAGTTAGTATCAAGACACATTTGTGCCCAAAAGTGAGTGACTTTTTCTGAACCAACAGGAAGATAAGATACAATAATTTCTACCCCAGTTTCTTTTATTACATTTTTGATTTCACCTGCAAGTTGTTCATCAGTTTTAGTACTTTTAATTGGATTAATTTTATTTTCGACCCAGATTCCTACACCATCAAGAGCAGGGCCTTCATAGACCTTAGCTGAAGTTTTTGGCATTTTGTCTTTAGGAATCCAATCAACCATGTTTGGTGATTCATAAATTGCCTCGTTGATTGGCTTGCCAATTTTATTTGCACCAACATCAAATCCTACAACAAAGTCTATATCATGAACTGAAAAATCTCCAATCTTTTCGTGGATAATCCCAATAACTTCTTGAGAAGGGTTTTGAGCATAGTATTCTATTCCTTGAATTAATCCTGAAAAACAATTTCCAATTCCAACTAGTCCTACCTTAATTTTATCGCCCATCAAAATTTTGACGTTTTGAACTTGTTTTAAAGTTTCCTACGTAAATGTGATTCAATTACCTCATTACAGATTTTTTAAGGCAGAATTTTATAACCCAATTTTTGTTTTCATGATATGATTAAACCAGGAAGGCCAGTCAAAGATATCGCTATTACAAAAGATACAGATATTGAAAATATTTTTCAGCAACTACAGCAATCTGGAGGATTTGAATCAAAAAACCTTGCAGAAGGATTAGATATTTTAACTAATATGATTTCTGACAAAAAATGTTTAAGATTTCTTTCATTTGTTGCTGCAGTTGTATCAACTGGATTACGTGGAGTAATCAAAGATATGATTAAAAACAATTGGTTTGATGTAGTGATTACAACGTGTGGTGCGTTGGATCATGATATTGCAAGATATTATTCCAATTACAAAGAGGGCTCATTTACAATTGATGATAGAGAGCTTACAAAACAGAACATGCACCGATTGGGAAATGTTTTAGTTCCGATGGAAAGTTATGGGCCATTAATAGAGAAAAAAATACAATCTTTTTTAGAAGAAGCATACAAAGAAGGTAAAAGAGAAATTTCTACAGCAGATTTAACAAAAATTATTGGTAAACATATGGGAAAGAATTCATTTCTTTATTGGGCATACAAAAATAAGATTCCAGTAATTGTTCCAGGAATAGTAGATGGAGCAGTTGGAAGTCAAGTATGGTTCTTCACTCAAAAACATCCTGATTTTAAATTAAATGTAATATCAGATTCAGAGATTCTTTCTGGTTTAATTTTCAAAGCAAAAAAATCAGGTGCTTTAATGCTAGGAGGGGGAATTTCAAAACATCATACTTTGTGGTGGAACCAATATCGAGAAGGTATGGATTATGCTGTCTATATAACAACTGCACAAGAGTTTGATGGAAGTCTAAGTGGCGCTCTTGTAAGAGAAGCTATTTCGTGGGGGAAGGTTACAAAAAATGCAAAACAAACAACCATCCATGCAGAAATGACTACCATAGTTCCATTTTTGTACTCTGCCTTGCTTAGAAAAATCAAACACTGAATTTAGAATAAAACTATTAAGCTCTTACAAGAACATATGATATGGCTGAACCTCATAGTATTAGAATTAAAGAAATCATACCTATCAATATAGAAGGGGGGTTTCTTGTTGATGGATTTCCATCAATTGGCTTTACTAGTGCCATCGCAACAGAATCTTTGATTCATACTTCTCAATTTGAATTAGGAGGGATTATAGATTCAGATATGTTTCCTCCAGTTAGCATAATTAAAGACAGTGTTCCGAATTATCCTACAAGGATTTTTGTAAATGAAGATCTAAAAGTTGCAGTTTTTTCCTCTTATCTAACTTTGCATGAATCATTACACAGAACTATGGCACGACAAATGTTAGATTGGGCTAAACAACACAAACTTTCTCTTGTAGTAAGTAGTGTTGCAATAAAAACTTCTAAAGAAGAAAAGAAAGAAGTTGCAGCAGGCAGTACAGATTCTGCCAAAGCTAAGCTAAAAAAAGCTGGGTTTTCAGTTTTACAACATGGAACTATTCCAGGAATTCCAGGAGCTTTGTTAAATGAAGGAATGTTAAACAAACAAGATGTAGTAGTAATTTTGTTTAATGCAAAAGATACAGGACCTGACTTTAAAGCAAGTGTTGATCTTTGTATGGCAATGGCGAAGCTTGTTCCGGGGGTTTCTTGTAATATTGAATCTTTACTAAAAGATGCAGAAACCGCGGAAAAAGATATCAAAGAAACAGAACAAGAAGCAAGACATCTTAGAGATTCCATGTATAGATAATCAATCATCAACATGGAACAATTACTAGGATTTGCTATAGTTGTAATTGTGATTTCGGCCTCAGGAGTTTTGTCTCCTGGTCCATTATTTACTGCCAATATTTTCTACGGTCTTAAGGGCGGAGCAAAAGCAGGTCTAAAAATGGCGTATGGGCATACTCTCGTAGAATTCCCTTTAGTGATATTGCTAGGATTAGGAGCTTTTTCATTAGAAGCTATTCCAGAATTTAGAACATACATTGCAATAATTGGAGCAGCAGGACTTTTTGTTTTTGCGGGAATTCAGTTAAAACAGATTTTTAAAAATAGTGTAGAACCAATTAATGGACCAAAGCATGGACCTTTTCTTGCAGGGATACTTCTTAGTGCATTTAATCCATTTTTCATTATTTGGTGGTTGACTATTGGCTTGAAGTTGATATCAGACTCGTTAATTTTCTGGTCATTTTGGGGGATTTTGATAATGTTTTTGTTACATATTTGGATGGATTATGTTTGGCTTACATCTACCGCGTTAGTTTCATCAAGGATTTCAAAAATTTTATCGAATAGAAACTTCAAAGTGTTAGTAGTTGGATTGAGCGTGGTTTTAGTATACTTTGGAATTACATTCCTAATTGATGCATTTGTTTAACCGCAGTCTAAAATTTCAATATAGGGTTCACATTGTTCATTAAATTCCAATATTTTATTTACTGTGTTTTCACAAAATTCTGGATCACTATTTTGTTCTAATATTTTGATATCGTTCACTAATGTAACGTGTTGAATACCACATGAATTCAATTCTCCAGTGCTAATAATTATGATGATAATAAAAATTCCTATGATTCCAAAAATAATATATTTTCTAGGGTTTTGTGACATCAATTTCTATTGTTGAAACATTACGTTGTCTTCCGTCTTGAGAGGTTAATGAATCAGATGCAATTCTAACATCGCTAATTACGTAACCAACTGAGTCCATTCGTTTTACAATCATTTGAGAAACATCAACTGCTTGAGTAATTCTTTTTCCTCTAGCTTTAATTGTAACTGTGTTCTGGTTTGAAAGCTGAGTTAGTGTAGCTGTAACATAAACCATAATTGGTTTTGTACCAACAAAGATTACATCTCTAATTCGTTCTTTGTTATCATCATTTGTTTCTGATGTTTCTATTTGAGATTCTTGAATTTTTGTAGATTCTGGTGTTGGTTCTGGAGTAGATTCTGGTGTTGGTTCTGGAGTAGATTCTGGTGTTGGTTCTGGAGTAGATTCTGGTGTTGGTTCTGGAGTAGATTCTGGTGTTGGTTCTGGAGTAGATTCTG
>BFAR01000037.1 GCA_008974855.1 archaeon MnTg01 | reverse complement strand
CAGAGACTCTGGAAACAGAGACTCTGGAAACAGAGACTCTGGAAACAGAGACTCTGGAAACAGAGACTCTGGAAACAGAGACTCTGGAAACAGAGACTCTGGAAACAGAGACTCTGGAAACAGAGACATAATATACATTGGTAAGAAACCACTAATGGCGTATGTTACTTCAACGCTAATTCAGTTGGCAAACATACCATCAGTTCGCATTAAGGCAAGAGGAATGAGCATTGGACGTGCTGTAGACGTTACACAAATCATTTCAAGAAAGACTGAAAATGCAGGATATGTGATCGGCGAAATAAAATTAGGCTCTGAAGCATTAGAGTCTCAAGACGGAAAAACCCGAAATGTATCCACAATTGATATCGAAGTAAAGAGAAAGTAATCTCTTTACCTGGATTTTTTCTTTTTGTCTGAAGTACCGTATTTCTTTTCTAATTTTTTAAATTTAGATAATTCAACAATATTATTGAACTCATCAAAATTTACTAAATTTTTCTTTAGTCTAGTTGTTGTTCCAGATTTTTTTAGTTCTTTTAAAATTTGAATTGATGCAAAAGCATTTGCAAATAGAACTGACAATGGGTATAATATGATTTTAAATCCCATCTTATGTAATGTCAATGCTGAACTAATTGGAGTAGCGCCCCCTTCAATCATATTTGCTACTAATGGTGCTTTGATTGATTTTCCAATTTTTTTCATTTCTGTAATAGTTTTTGGTGCTTCTACAAAGATTACATCTGCACCAATTTTTTTATAGTATAATCCACGTTCAATTGCTTTATCCAAGCCTTCTGTAGCTCTTGCATCTGTCCTTGAAACAATAACAAAGTCCTTACTTTTTCTTGCATCAAGAGCAGCCTGAAGCTTTTCTGCATATTCTTCTTTTCTTATTACTTCTTTTCCTTTCATATGCCCACATCTTTTAGGCCATCTTTGATCTTCAAGAAATATTCCAGAAGCACCTGCTGATTCTAACTCTCTAACTAACTTCCATACTGATAGAGCATTACCATATCCAGTATCTGCATCTATTATTACCGGAACATTAACTGCCCGACATATCCTGCGAGCATTTTCTACGGTTTCAGCAGATCCAATAAAGCCATAATCGGGCATTCCAAAGAGAGTTGCAGATGTTCCATAACCCGTTTGAAACATTGCATCAAATCCTGCCTTTTCAGCAATTTTTGCACCTATTGCATCAAAAACTCCTGGAATGACCAGTGGTTTTTTCCTTTTGAGTAATCGTTTTAGATTATTCAACGCAAAACTTATCGTATTTGAAATATTTATGAATTAATCGATTTTAATCTCTTTTGCCTTTCTACTACCTGTTTGCTTTTCTAATTTTTTGAGCTCAGACTCTAGAAATTTTTTGTATTTTGAAGTTTCTTCTTTTGTCATATAAGATACATTAGAACTCAATAAAGCTCCCATAGAAGATATTTTTTCTAAAATATCCATAACTGCAAATCTTCCTACGTTCCCAATTCTAAAAAGGACGTCTAGTTGCTTTTTTACAATATCGTTTATAGCTTCTAGATCATCCGCAGTAGCTTTTCCTTTACGTGTAATTTGGTATTTTCCAGAATTAGTTTCTTCAATTAATCCTTCATCTAGTAATCTACCAAGAAGTGGATAAATCAATCCAGGTGAAGGTTTCCATATTCCCTCACTTTGTTTAACTGCTGCATTAATTATCTCCTTTCCAGTATATGGTTTCTTTTTGAGCAGCTCTAAAATGTAATATCTAGAAAATCCTCTTGGAACTGAGCTTCCAACTCTTTGAAGCCACTGTGAAATCATCACTAGCGATATCGCTAGTGATATATTTTAATCATTCTATCAAGCTAAATTATGGCGATCTTTTAGAATACATATTTAACCGAACTTTAGAAGCTAAATTGAAGGGACATGACTGATTCCATTGAATATGATTTGCTTATTGTGGGATCTGGTCTTGCTGGTCTAAGAGCTGCTATAGCAGCTGCAAAAAAAAGTTCAAAGATAAAGATCGCAGTAATATCCAAAGTCCAAGTTATGCGTTCACATTCGGTATCTGCTGAAGGTGGCACAGCTGCTGTTCTATTTGAGGAGGAAGGTGATACTATTGAATCTCATATTTATGACACAATTAAGGGAAGTGACTTTTTAGCTGATCAAGATGTTGCCGAAAGACTTTGCCGTGAGATACCAAATGAAATATACCAACTTGAACATTGGGGAATGCCTTGGTCTAGAAGAGAAGATGGAAGAATTGGACAACGAATGTTTGGTGGTTATAGTTATGCAAGAGCCACATATGCTTCTGATAAAGTTGGATTTTTTGAAATGCAAACACTGTATGATACGTGCCAAAAATTTGATAATATTGAATTTCTAAATGAATGGTTTGCCACATCTATTGTTCACGATGGACAAAGATTTTTGGGTATTACCGCAATTGAGCTTTCTAGTGGAACATTCTATTCAATTAAAGGAAAAGCATTGATAATTGCTGCTGGAGGCGCCGGGAGAATTTACAGTTACTCAACTTATGGCCTTTCCTCAACACCTGATGGAATTGATATGGCATATCGAGCAGGAATGGCTTTAAAAGATATGGAATTTGTACAATTTCATCCTACGGGAATCTTGCCATCTGGAATTTTAATTACAGAAGGTGCGCGTGGTGAGGGAGCTTATCTTCTAAACAATGAAAATGAAAGATTCATGAAAAGATATGCAGCAAGTAAAATGGAGTTAGCCCCACGTGATATAGTTTCGAGGGCAATAATGACTGAGATTAATGAAGGGCGTGGATTTGACAATGAAACAGGAGTAAAATGTATGAAACTTGATTTGAGACATTTAGGAGATTCTCTTATCAAAGAAAAATTGGGTGCCATAAGGGAGATTTCATTAAAATTTTCCGGAATTGATCCTGCTCAGGAACCTCTTGAAATCCGACCAGTATGCCATTACATGATGGGAGGGATTCATACCAATATTGATGGGGCTACCGAACTTCAGGGTGTGTGGGCCGCAGGTGAGGCCGCCTGTAATAGTGTTCATGGTTCCAACAGACTAGGAGCAAATTCTACTTCTGAATGCATTTTATGGGGAAAAATTACAGGTGAATTAGCAGTAGACTATATCACAAATAATCAACATATGACGCCTTTTCCACATCATCTAGTTGATGCTGAAGAGACGAGAATTTATGATGGAATATTTAGAGGACATGGTGATGCAAATCCGTATGAAGTTAGACAAGAATTGACTGATACATTAAATGAAAAAGCATATGTTTACAGAAATGAATCTGATATGGTTGCTGGATTAAAGAAAATACGGGAATTAAAAAATAAAACTTGGAAACACGTAGATGATAAAGATAAAGAATACAACACAAATTTTACAAATGTGATGGAACTCGATTCCATGTTTAGAGTTGCTGAAGTTGTCCTCATTGGTGCCATTCATAGAAAAGAATCAAGAGGCAGTCATGCAAGAACTGATTTTCCTAAAAGAGACGATACAAATTTCTTACATCATACACTTGCATATTATGATCCAACGGAGCCAATTATGAAAAAACATCCAGTTACAATTACTAATTACAAACCAGTGGAGAGAAAATACTGATGCCAAACATTGACGAAAACAAAGAAGGCATTAAAGGAATGGCAAATCCCACTAGGTATGGAATTGAAAGATTTGCATATCTGTTAATGAGATTATCTGGACTAGGATTACTTGTATATTTTGTTGTACATATTTACGAAACAAGCATGATTTTACAAGGAAAAGTAGGATGGGATGAATTTTTAGAAATTACTCAAACTACTGAAGGTCACATTATCCTAGCTCTTGTAATCGGAATGAGTGTCTTTCATACAGTTAATGGAATCAGAGTCATGCTTGGTCATGGAGGGATTGGAGTAGGAAAACCTGCAAGGCCTGACTATCCATATCCTGCACAATCTCAAAATGCTAAACATAAAATTTCTATTTACTCTGCAATTGTCTTAGCAGCAATTGCAATGATGTATGGTATTGGAGTAATGTTTGGGGATTAAAATGAGAGAAAGTATTATTATGAAAATTCATTATGGAACTGCTGTAGCTGCAGTTGCACTAGTTGCGGTCCATATTTTATTTAGGTTTACTCTAGGTTTTGCAGAATCACTTGAATACGAGAATGTTATTGCAAACTATCAGTTCTTGCCTTATGCTGGAATGTTAGAAATTATTTTAATTTTAATTTCAATTCACGGTTTTAATGGTCTAAGAGTTGTTCTTTTAGAACTTAAACAAGGTTCACAATATGAAAAATCAGTAAATTATGGATGTCTAGGTGCAATGGCACTAGTCATTCTTTATGGTTCAAGGACTATATTTATGACAAATATGGGAATGATGTGAGATGGCAGCTGAAAGTTTACAGATCTCTAATGAAGAATCAGGTACAATTGTTTCGTCAACTAAAACTATTACACTCCGAATAGCTCGTTCAAACCCAAAGAAAAATACTGAACAAAAATTTGATGAATTTAAAATTCCATATCAAAAGTGGACAACAGTTTTAGATGCAATATTGGAAGTGAAAAAACATTTGGATCATTCTGTTGCAGTACGTTATTCATGCAGACAAGCATCATGCGGATCTTGTGGCATGAAAATTAATGGACGACCTGCATTAGCATGCTTTACCAAAATTACCGAACTAAATTCTGATGTAGTTACTGTTGAACCAATGAACAATTTTCCAATTATTCGTGATTTAGTAGTAGGTTTTGAAAGAATGTTTTCAAATCACAAAAAAATTAAACCCTATATCATCAATGAAGAATCAGAAATTAATCCTGGTACAAAAGAATTCTTACAAACTCCTGAAGACGTAGAAAAATACATCCAGTTTTCTAATTGCATAAAGTGTGGTTTGTGTAATTCTGCGTGTCCAACAATGGCAACTGATTCTTCATTTGTTGGACCACAAGCTTTAGCTCAAGCATATCGTTATGTGGCTGATAATCGTGATAAAGGAAAAGATGAACGTCTAAAAATCATCGATGATTCGCATGGAATTTTTAGATGTCATTTTGCTGGTTCTTGCAGTCAAGTATGTCCAAAAGGTGTTGATCCTGCAATGGGAATTCAATTACTAAGAGGATATTTACTTGGTTTCAGAGACTAGTTGCTAGGTTTTTTAGGATTTGGACTATTATTTACCTGATTGTTAATTTGCTCAGCCATAAAATGGTTGGAGACATTTACTTTAACATCATCAACACCATCAATTTTCAAAAGATTGTCATGCACATCTTGGCAAATTTTAAAACCAAACACAGCGGGGCAGAATGGGCTTGTAAGATGTAAATCAATTTTCACATTAGAATTATTGATGTCAACTTCATCAATTAATTCCAACTCTGTAATTGTTGTATTAATTTCAGGGTCTACGATTTTTGATAACTCATCGAAAATTTTTACTCGAAGCTGTTTGATGTCTTGGCTCATAGAAAAAAAAACATCTATGCTATATATAACCATTCTAGATCCTATGGTTGATGTATCGTGCACGTATGAGTAAAAAATTAGATGAAATTACCTTGGATTATGTTTCCTCAATTTCTGATGATGTTGTGATTGCATATTATGACATAATTGGTAGTCAAGCACATTCCATAATGCTTTATGAAAATAAAATACTAACAAAAAGTGAAACAAAAAAAATTCTTTCAGCTCTTGAAAAATTAAAAAAAGAAAAGTTTGAAAAAAAAT
>BFAR01000036.1 GCA_008974855.1 archaeon MnTg01 | reverse complement strand
AAAGATGGGGCAACTAGTTTCTAGTTTTAGTCTTTAAAGTAATCCCTAACATCTCCTCTAAAAAATGTTGTAAATGATTGGCTTGTGTTAGATGTTCCATCATCAATTATGACCTTTACATTATATTCTCCCTGGTCTACAACATTTTCGTAAACTAGATAATTTCCCTGAAATACTCCTCTTGAATCTGTAGTGCCACTTAGGGTAGTGACAAATTCATCAAATCTATCAGTAATAGTCACATTTACAAACACATCTTCAAGTACTCCAGTTCTCTGGTTATAATTTAGTGATGGGTTTTGTTCTGCATCAAAAACCTTTACTGATATTATGAATTGATAGTTTGAATATGTGTATTGTGATAGCTTTACAGCCATAGCTAATTTAGTATCAGACTGTTGAGTTTTTTGCTTCAAAAGATCTTCATTGAAAATAATTGATACAAACACGCCATTTACATAGATTTTACCTCTAACAATTATATCGTCACCAATGCTTTTTTGATAAAAGTAATACTGTTCACCTGTTGTGGTGAGCCCACTTAATCTCATTATTTTTCCATTCTGAAAAATCCTCACTTCAAACTCTTGAGAGATTGCATAATCGTTATTGTTAGTTGATATTATTCCAGTTTGAAGTGCTAAAATATTTTCTTCAAACCCAAAAGCACTTTGAGCATCAAAATATATGAAAAAAACTCCTGTCACTATAGAAATTGTCGCTATCAAAAAAATTGTTAATGGTTTATTGGTTATGCCCCTCTTCACATACACTAGTTTTCATGCATCAAAATTAAGATTACCATTGAATTAATTGACTAGTAGGTATACTATCATTTTATATACAAAAAATCAAAAACATAATTATTATTGCCTAAAATTAGTTTTGAAAAAATAGTCAAAGCAGAGCGAACTGTGGTTTTTGATATAGCCGCAAACTATAAGAATTTTCAAAAAACATTGCCAAAATACTTTCCTTCTATTAGAGTTCGCTCAGTTCGGGATAATGTTGCAGTAGTTGAAGAGCACATTAGAATTTCTGGAAAAGTACTTGTAATGATGACCAAACATGTAACAAAATATCCTGAACTCCATGAGGTTTTTGTAATCGGCGGAGACGCCAAAGGTAGTCATATCATCGAACGATATGAATCAGTTAAAGAAGGAACTAAGATTACAGTAGAAGCAGATCTAAAACTAAGGGGCCCATTGAAGCTAGTAGCATTTTTTGGAAAGGCCAAAATTCAAAAAGGATTTGTAAAGATTATGGATGAATTTGCAAAAATTGCAGAAAAATAATTTTATTTATTTAGATTCGTGTTTTTCTTTGAACTCTTTTAGATCTTTTTCAGATTCAATTCTGCCTTTTTCGTAATCCCCTTTTGCTCTTCCAAGAGTTTTTGCTAGTTCAGGAATTTTTTTAGCACCAAAAATTAGTACACCTACAATAACAATTATCCACATCCATTCCATTCCTGCAATAAAGTTTGAGATGTGTTCCAGCATACTCTTTTTATCTACGTTTGAGATTTAAGTGTTCTAATTTTGCGTTCTCTGCGCTCAATAAAAAACATGCCTGCGACATATAACGCAATCATGGGACCAGCAATAAACCACATTGTAACTCCACTACCATCAGGGGTTATTACTGCTCCAAAAATTACAATAATTACAATAGCATATCGAATATTTTTTCGCCAAAATACTGCATCAGTAAGACCTGAAACCGTTGCAGCATACATTACTAGAGGTAATTGAAATGATAATCCAAATGCTAATAGAAATTGTAAAACAAATGAGATAAAATCCATTATGTTCAAAAATGTTAAAAGTCCTGAAGACTCTCCATATTTGTAAAGAAAGTCAAGAATGTATGGTACTACAAAAAAGTATGAGAAAAGACAACCTCCTACAAAAAGTGCAAGTGCGGGAATTGCTATTGACCTACTAACATTGATCTCTCTTTCTTTTAATGCGGGTCTGATAAAACCAGTAAACTCTCTAATGATAATAGGCATACTAAAAACAAATCCAACTAGTGCTGCAACGTAAATTTGTGCAAAGAACGCTTGTCCTGGGGCTGTTTGTATTAATTGTACTTGTTCTGGCACAAGATTGTCTTTCATGTAATTTGTGATTTGTGCAGCAATATTGTCAAGAGGTTCTGGAAAGGGATAATAAAGTTGGATTCCACCAATCTCAACTGGATATATATGAAAAGTTAGAATAAAAACTGTGATGATTCCAATAACAATTACAATTCTCAATATTCGAGATCTTAGCTCATCTAGATGCTTGCTGATCTCTTGAATCTCAGACATTCTAATTCTATATTATGGTTAGAACTATACATATTTTGTTGATTTAATAAGCATCAAAGTTCTAACAATAATTTATCTAGTATTCTTTTATTGCCTTTAGAAGTCTCTCATCTTGGAAAATTATTTTTTCTGGATAACAATTTAGCATAACTCCATTATCAATCTCAATAAAATCCCAGTCTTCACATTCAGTATCATATTCAAAAGGATGTGTGTTGTCAAATTTCCATTCAAACCCATTTTTAATTTCAGCACTTGGATAATTATGACCTCTAATCAGCGTAATGACATCTTTTTCATAATCAACTTCTATTTGAGCATAAAGAGCATTAGGATGTAAATAAATCACCTTTGGATGTTTAGTAATGGCTTCAAATTCATTACTTGTTACATATTCGTTGTGTAACAATATGACTTTGTCAAACAGTTCTAATATTCTTGGATTTTTATCTATTTCAATATCTGTGATGTAAGGATACCCCAATAATCTCAAAACCTTAATTGTGTTAGCACTACTCTCAAAAGTTGGACGTGATTCATATCTAATTGGTATATCCTTCAAACATTCTGTACCGCATTCTTCTCTAAAAAAATTATAAAATCCAGGTTCACCATACGCTGTCATCGTAAAAATTGGAACAACAAATACTGAATTATGCTGTTCAAATCCCACTCCTATCTCTCGATATAGTTCAGTGTTTTCAGGTTTTAATAAAAAATGCTGCTGTTTGAATGTGGTTGTGGGCAGTCCCGTGTCAGTATATTCTTGTTCTCCAGAATAAACAAAAACTTCAAAAATTGAATTGCCTGTAGAAGGAAGAATGTTTCCTATTCCTTGTTGAGAGATGTTAATTGGAGTAATATTGGACAAAAGTTCTAATGCTTTTTCCTTTTCTTGAAAATTTGATCCGTCGCTATTGAATGTTAATTGAAAATAAATTATTGAAATTAATCCAATAGTTACTGCCATTAGAATAACCACAAATTTTAAGTTCAATATCCTCTTTAAAATAGAAATTCTATTTATCTACTTGGAAGGAATTGGCAAGAGCTTCGCTTCTGGCAATCCTGAATCTTTTTGTTCTTGTTCAGATATATCTTGAAATTCAATAGTTATGACTGCTTTTGCGTTTAATTTTGATTCTAATTCTTGTGCTAGCTCTGCAATCTCTTTTCCTGAATAGATTTCTTTTGAACCTTCTAGAAAAATCCGCTCACCTTTTTCTGAATCCTTTCCCCCAAATTTGTTTTTGAGTAACTTGGTAATTCCTGGTAATTCTTTTTGGTCTATATTGTTATAATAATATGTTATTCCCTTAACTGACTCATAATCTTTAGGGGTTCCATTCTTGTACAAAAAAACTCCGACAAATTTTGCCTCTTCTTCTGGTTCCCAAGTGTATTTTATTTCCCAATTGAGAACTTTACTTTCATCATACGATAGTTTATCTACTTCTTCAATAGTTAATTTCCAATATCTCATTCGTGGCATGCACATTAAACGATTTTACTGATATAAATTCAATTCTATAAAAATTCATTTTTTCAACATTCAATTGAATTTGCTTTAAAAATTTCGTGGAATCTTATTAACAAGGATACAGTATATGGATAATATGGGTATTAGAGTAACTGTAGTACTTTTAGAAAGCAACGTGGAAAAACTTAGAGGAATTCAAGCAAAATTAATTAAGAATTCAACAAAATCTGTTAGCTTTTCAAATGTACTAAACCAAGTTGTAGAAGAAGGACTACGAAAATTCAAACCATAGGATTTTTCTGTTTTTAATGAACGAAAATCCTTACTACACTTTAACAGATATAATATACCTTAATCTAAAATCAAAATCATGCCATCATTTATGGTACATGTAGTTATTGAGAATAAACCAGGTATCAGTGATCCAGAAGGCGATACCATTCTAAAGGATCTTGTTTTGAAAGCAAGTTTTTTGTCGGTAAAAAAAATCCGTACTGCAAAAATGTTAAAGTTTAAGATAATTGAAAAAAACAAGTCAATAGCAAAGAAAAAAATTCATAATCTTTGCGATGAACTTCGAATCTATAACCCAATGGTCAGCAAAATTACTATTGAAGTCTTTGACGATTAGGATTTTTCTGGTTCAATATTTTTAACAGTTCCTTCAATTAGTAACTTACTTCGCAAAAAATCAGCCAAGTCAGTTTGGGTAATTACTCCAACTAATTTCTCATTTTCTAAAACAATTAATCTCCGTATGTTATGATTTAGCATTTTTTGCACTGCGTCTGCAATTTCAGTTGAAGGCTCTACCCATCTGAACTTGTAAGACATTATCTCAGATAGACGAATAAGTGCAGATTGCTTATTTTGAGCAGCTATTTTTCGGACAAAATCTCTTTCAGTAATTATACCAATAGGTTTGTCATCTTTTACTATGACCAAAAAGCTGATATCTTTTTCAGAAATCAATTTTGCAGCATCAAGTGCAGATTTATCCTCTTGAATGGTAACGACATTTTTTTGCATAATGTCTCGTACTTGACCCATACAGGCTGTTGTTAGGAATTCAAATAAAAATGGTTTCGTGTCATTTGATTTTAATTACACGTTTACCTACAATCTGTGTGAAAGTCGGGGTAATTGTTTTTCCTGGCAGTAACTGTGATCGCGATATGTATCATGTGCTTAGAGATGTTTTTAAAATTAACACAGAGTACTTTTGGCATGAAAAAAAACTCTCAAAAAATCTAGACGCAGTCATTCTTCCTGGGGGATTCTCTTATGGGGATAGACTCAGAGCAGGTGTAATTGCAGCCCACAGCCCTGTAATTTCAGATGTTAAAAAATTTGCCTCAAAAGGTATTCCAATTTTAGGAGTTTGTAATGGATTCCAAATTTTAGTTGAATCTGGTTTGTTACCTGGAGTATTAATGAAAAATGATTCACTTAATTTTATGTGTGAATGGACAAATCTAATTGTTGAAAATAACAAAACTCCCTTTACTAACAAATTAAAACTACGCCAAAAAATTCCAATTCCAATTGCAAATGGCGAAGGACGATATTATGCAGATGAAAAAACTATAAAACTTTTAAAAAAAAATAATCAAATCGTGTTTAGATATTCTGAAATTGTTAATGGGTCGACTTTTAGAATAGCTGGAATTTGTAATAAAGACGGGAACGTTGTTGGTATGATGCCCCATCCAGAACGTGCAACTGAGCCAGAAATTAATCCAATAGACTCTAAACCCTCGTCATTGATTTTTGAATCTCTTCTAAATGTAATAGGTGTAGCACATTGAGTCTTGCAAAGCAAGAATCTGCATATCTTGAAAAAAAAATTGGCAGAAAACCAACTTCGACTGAATTTCAAATAGTTGCTGCAGAGTGGTCTGAGCACTGTTCTTACAAATCATCAAAAAAACATCTCAAAATGTTACCCATGAGTGGACCTAATGTAATTTCTGAAAAAGGATATGATTCGGGGGTACTTGATGTGGGAGATGGGTATGTTGTAACTGTTCATATTGAAAGCCATAATCATCCATCTGCAGTTGAGCCATTTGGTGGAGCAGCTACTGGAGTTGGTGGTGTAATTCGAGATATTTTATCGACGGGTACCCGCCCAATTGCAATACTAGACGGATTACGTTTTGGAGACATTGAAAAAGATTCACATGCTAGATGGCTTTTTAAAAATGCGGTTTCAGGAATTGCAGATTATGGAAATTGTTTGGGTATCCCAACCATAGGTGGTGAAGTTGAATTTGACAAATGTTATTCAGATTATGCTCTAGTTGATGTTGCAGCAATTGGTTTTGGGAAAAAAGACAGATTGATTAAAAATCATGCTAACAAAGGTGACCTTGTAGTTTTACTTGGAGGCCCCACGGGCCGAGATGGAATTGGAGGATCCCAATTTGCTTCTGATTCACTAGAATCAGAAAATAGGTCAGCAGTACAAATCCCAGATCCATTTATTGAAAAACTAATCATTGAGGCAATTTTGGAAGCACGAGATGAAAAATGTATCAATGCTATGAAGGATCTTGGAGGTGGTGGTTTGTCATGCGCAGTATCCGAAACTGCAGATTCTTTAGGAATCGGAATTGAACTTGATGTAAACAATATTCACACAAGAGAATTTGGCATGCGTCCTGATGAGATAATGATATCTGAATCTCAAGAAAGAATGTTGATAATAACTAATAATAAAAAACTTAAAAAATTAAAAACCATATGCAAAAAATTTAGAATCCAGTGTTCTGTCATAGGAACGGTAAAGGCAGATAATCTAATGCATGTCAAAAAAGGTTCAAAAACGTTAGCATCTTTGCCCACTCATCTTGTTGCAAATGCTCCTTTACTTGATAGACCTCACATGGTTCCAAAATATCTTAAACAATTACCATTAAATCATCCGACTCCAAAAAATCAAAATTTCACTAACATAATTTTGAAAATGATTTCTAGTCCAAACATTGCAAACAAAAATTGGGTATATGGACAATATGATTATGAGGTGGGAATTAGAACTGTAATCAAACCTGGTCGTAATGCATCTGTTTTAAGACTAGATAACGGAAAATATCTTGCAGTAAAAATCGATGGAAATCCTAAGCAATGTTATATTGATCCAAGGCAAGGCGCTATTGGATGTTTTGAAGAAGCATGTAGAAATGTAGTTTGTACAGGTGCTACCCCTATTGGAATGGTGGACCATTTACAATTTGGAAACCCAGAAGACCATGAAATTTTTTGGACATTTTTAGAATCACTCAAAGGAATAACTGATTTTGCAAAAGATTTCGCAATCCCCTGTGTTGGAGGTAAAGTTAGTTTTTACAATGAAACTCCTAAAGGTCCTATCAAACCAACTCCTTTAATTGGAGTCTTGGGAATTATTGAAAAACAACCGCTTCGTCCTGCACTAATTAACTCTGGTGATTTTCTTGTAATTATTGGTGAGACAAAAAATGAGATGGGTGGGTCTGAATATCTTGAATATATCCATGGATTCATTGGAGGTAATTGCCCTAAAGTCGATTTCAAAAAATCAAAGAAAAACATGAATATCGTTCTAGAAATAATTAAAAAAAATCTAGCAAAGAGTGTTCATGATTGTTCTAAAGGCGGTCTGGCAATTGCAATATCTGAATTATGCATGAATAATAGAATCGGATGTAAGATTTCTTTAGACAAGGTCCCATCTAAAAAACTAAAAAACGATGAACTGCTTTTTTCAGAAAGTCATTCAAGGTATCTGATTGTAGTTGAGAGAAAAAACCTAAATAAAATCAAAAAACTCCTGTCTGAAAAAAACTTGGATCATGATATTATAGGTAATTTTGGAGGAACAAAAATATTGTTTGAGAAAAATTTAGTAAACATAGCAAATCTGAACGTTGAAAAGCTACGTTTGAATTGGATGAACTCGTTAGAGGAGATAGTAGTTCATGGTTAAAGAAAATTGTGGCGTAGTTGGAATATTCAGTCAGGATGGATCAAATGTTATTCCTATGATGATTGATTCACTTCGTGCTTTACAACATAGAGGCCAAGAGGCATGGGGGATAGCTGTTCCAAAAAAGGAACCAATGAAAAAACTTGGCCTAGTTTCGGCATCAGCATCTGAGTTTAAAAAAATCGCTTTAGAGTATTCATCTCCATCCGCGATAGGACATGTTAGATATTCTACTATTGGAAAAAGCAATCTTGAGAACGCACAACCACTCAAAGTAAAGGATCTTTGTATCGCACATAATGGAACAATATCTAATGTTGAAGAACTTTCAAATCTTGTAGGAGGATGTACCTTTACCCCTCAAAATTCAAGTGACACTTTGGTAGCTGCTCAGAGATTAGTTTCTCTGATTTCTGAAAAAGGGAAATTATCTAGCGCGTTATCGGTTCTCAAAAATGAGATGGTGGGCTCTTATTGTTTCACATTCTTATCAGATGATAACTCTGTATATGCTGCAAGAGACCCACGAGGTTTTAGACCCATGGTCTTTGGGAAAAAGGATGAAAATAATTCTTATATCGTTGCATCCGAGTCTTCAGCCTTGTCAGCAGTTGGAGCAAAATTAGTTAGAGATGTAAATCCTGGGGAGTTAATTAAATTTAGTAAAAATGGAATGGAGACTGAAATGTTTTCAGACGAAAAGCAAAGTGCACACTGTTCATTTGAATTTACATATTTTGCTCATCCAACTAGTAAAATGGAAGGAAGAAATGTTTACTTGGCTAGAAAAAAAATTGGGCAATACTTGGCCAAAAAATTTCCAATAAAAGACGCAGACCTAATAATCCCTGTACCGGATTCTGCAAGGCCTGCGGCTTTAGGTTATGCACAAGAGATTGGCATACCGTTTGATGAGGGTCTCTTAAAAGATCGTTATAGTAAGAAAGGCCCACTCCGCAGTTTTATTGAACCTCATCAAAGTGACAGAATCGAAATTAATCGATGGATATTTCCAATAGCTGAGATCATTGAAGGAAAACATGTAGTAGTAATTGATGATAGCTTAGTTCGAGGAACAAGCTCAAGAGCTATAATCAAAGCACTAAAAAAAGCAGGGGCAAAAAAAATTAGCATGTTAATTACATATCCTCCAATTAGATTTCCTTGTTATGCTGGCATTGATTTTCCTTCTCAAGAGGAATTGGCAACCTTCGTAAATGGTAAGGATGCCTCACTTGAGGAAATTATCGAAAAAGTTAGATCTGATATTGGAGCAGATTTTCTTGGGTACAATGATTCAGAAAACCTTGCAAACGCAATAGGTATTCCACATGACTCTATGTGCTTTACATGTACATCTGGAAATTATGACTCTTTGGGAATAAAGCCGTCATTTAAAACAAGAATCGAACTAAAAGGAGAATAATCTCTAATTATTTGCGAAAAAATTTCATGATAATTTTTTGCGTGATTTGATACTCTTAATTAATTTCCATTTTGGAACTAGTATTTTGTCATAAGATCCAGACACGATATATGAATCGCGATCTATTATAGAGTATGAACGGGGCAGAAAAATCGATTAATATTGTTAATTCCACTCCTGATTCAAGACTATACGAATACAAACTTGGTATTGAAAGGATCACCGAAGATCTAATCAAATTTGGATTAACAAAGAGTCAAGCTAAGGTTTTCATTTATTTGGGAAAGTATGGTTCAAAAACATCTCCAGAAGTTTGCAAAGATCTAAATCTCCCACGTACTGAAACTTATCATATTCTTAACGAACTAACAAATCGTGGAATTGTTGTTAGCGAATTTTCACATCCCACTAGGTATTCATCTATCCAAATGGAAATGGCTATTAGGATTATGGTCGAGACCGAGCAAGCAAAGATTGGAATACTAGCAGAAAAAGAAAAAGAAATTACCAAATTATGGAACAAAATACCATCATTTTTTACACCACCCTGCAAACCCGAATCTGAAAAATTCCAAATGCTTCAAGGCTCCTCTAGAATTCATAGTAAACTGAAAAATATGATTTCAGATGCAAAAGTTGACTGTAAATTGTTGTGTGGAGCAAAAGATCTGTCACGATTTTATTATTCAAATTTGTTAGAGTCTTTTGATTCCTCTACTTTAGATTCAAAATTAATAATCTCTTCAGAAGCTGTAATGCCTGAATTTATGGCAAAAATAAATAAATTAAAAATTAAGGCATTACCGCCAAACATGGCTAGAAACCAATGTTTTCTAATCAAAGATGATGAAGAATTATTGATTTTCTTGCGAAATGCAAATTTTCCATCAAAAGAAATCTTTGCATTTTGGACTAACTCTAAATCTCTTATCGAATCAATAAAACTTCTTTTTAATTATTCTTGGAAAAGTTCAAAGACAGTTGAACAAAAACAATTAATGATTTCAAGCTAGAATAAATCTCAACAAATTATTCATAATTTTTAGATTATGGACCAAAATTTTTTGGACCAATTTAAAAGCTAGAAGATGGCTAATCCATTAGTGATTACCTATAAAATACTCCTTTTGGGGGGAGTTGGGTTAATTGTCATTTTAGGCATTGTTATAGGTCTCTCTGTCTCAAAGGGTGTAATTTCATCTGAAGAATATGCAATCTTTGTGGAACCCTTCAAAGATGAACAAGATCTTTTTGTTATGGCCAGAGTAACAATTCAAAATGTGGGAAATGAACCCTTGACAAATGTTAGAGCAAATTTTGGTGGTGGTGATATTCAAGAACTTGGAACCTTGACCCCAGGGCAAAAAATCATTATATCCCCACCTCCTGATAATGCGTTGGAATTTGTTATGGTTACCGCAGATGAAGGAATTTTCGTCAGTAAGGCGTATCGTACTCCTATTAAAATGCCTGGGATGATGGGTTCTTAGGACAAACCTATGAATTAAATGATCTTGAAATTCAGATTCCTTAATTGAAATTTTTAGCATCAGGAAAGGTAAAGGATATTTATGATTTAGAGGACGGTAATCTTCTTTTTTTATTCAGTGACAGGGTTTCAGCATATGATGTAAAATTTCATGAAGAAATACCAAGGAAGGGAGAGGTATTATGTAAATTTGCAGAATTTTGGTTTGATGAATTAGATATCGAAAACCATTTTGTAAGAACTGAATCAAACACAGGAATAATTGTTAAAAAAATGAAGATGCTTCCAATTGAATGTGTGGTACGAGGTTATTTTTATGGCAGTCTAGTCGGTAGGTGGGAAAAAAATGAAATATCTTTACCTGATAATGCCAGCACTGAGCTTGCAGCAAAATTACCAAAACCAATTTTTGATCCAACTACAAAATCAACTCATGATATAGCTATTGACAAAAACCGTGCATTAGAAATGGGGCTTGTTTCAAATAAGGAATTTGATTGGTTGTCATACACCTCAATCAAAATCTATGAAAAAATGGCATCAATTGCAAATAATGCAGGATTCATTCTAGCAGATTTAAAATTAGAATTTGGAAAACTTGATAATAAAATAATTCTTGGAGATTCAATAGGTCCTGATGAATACCGGTTATGGCCTAATGACTCTTATGCTGTAGGCAAAACTCAAGAGGCATATGATAAACAATTACTCCGTGACTGGTTAACCGAAAACGGTTATCAGCAAAAATTCGATGAGGCCAGAGGGAAAAATCAAGAGCCTATTCCACCATCCATTCCTCAAGGTTTGATTAAGAAAATGACCGAACGTTATATCATCGCGTATGAACGATTTTCCAAAAAATCCCTATCACTGTAATCTTTCATATTTTACAAATATTTCAAATGCCTATTTTGACCTTATTGGGGTACAGAATACCTGATGACCGCAAAATTTTCCCAAAAGGGTTATTTTATAATTTATTTCGTAGTGCTATCATCTAAATTATTATATTATCAAATGTATGATATTAAAATAACAATTCTCATAATATAACTAATTATAATCAGAACAATTGAAGATTGATAGTACTAAAAAAAAATTGATGCGAATAGACAAAAAAATATGATACGACGATCTTTTAGCTTACTTCACTATTCAAAAGTACAATGTCAACATTAATGGAGAAGACTATTAGGGTAAATAGAATAGTCACAACTTCAGGAATACAAGCTAGAGCCATTGAAGAACCAACTAGAACAAAAATTCTTAAAACATTATACAAAAAACAATTAACCGCGGAACAAATTTTAGATGAATTAAAAAAAACTGGATATACTAAAGCACTAACTACTATTCGACATCATATAGATATTTTGAAAACTTCAGGATTAATTGAAGTTGTAAAAATCAAAGAATGTAGAGGAGCTATCGCGAAATTTTATGGAACTTCTACAAAACTTTTAGAGTATGACACCCCAGATGATTTTGATTTTAAGTACGCAAATCTCATAAAAACAACCTCTGGCAAGATCGAAAAACTTGTAAAAAACATCTCACAAAAAACTTACTCTAAAACAAAAAATCAAAAAATATCTGAAATTGAAAGTTATAATCAATACCTACTTATGGAAATTGTTAACCGTGCGTTAACGAATGTTTTAGAAAATTCTAAAATCAAGTAATTTCTATTGAAAAAACTCCATTTGTTTTTGGATTTTGCAAAATCTTGATTAATTCTCTTGGAATAGAATCTGAGGCTTTATCACAATTTACTGCTAAAGTTCTTGGACAAACATAATCACTTTTTCTTAAAACAATGTCATTGGGATCAGAGCAAACTAGATCTCGGTGTCCTCTACCTTTAATTTTAAAAATATAATCATTTACAATAATTGAAAAAATTACTTTAGAATTAGGATCTCTTAGTTTTTCTTTTATTTTGGATGGGATCTCACCACAACCATATTTTGCATTTATCCCAATAATACAATCTCCACTTGGAGATAGAGTAGGTTCCTTTGTAATCTCAATGGTGTTTTTGTGAAGTGATCTAATATTTTCATGACCACTAAAAGGAATTTCAAAATGCACAATTTGAACGGGACTAGACTTAAATTAAACTTTCAAAGCATTCAAGATTGATTTGCTTCCAGCACAACAAGGATATGATAGAGCAATTACGGTTTTTTCGCCTGATGGTAGATTATATCAAGTAGAATATGCAATTGAAACTGTACGACGTGGAACAATTGCAGTGGGGATTAAAACTAAAGATGGAATCATTATTGCTGTAGAAGAAAAACCACGAAAACTTCAAATTTCTCAAACTGCTCAAAAAATATTTCAAATAGATGATCATGTTGGAGTAGCAGCAGCAGGTTACATTCCAGATGCTAGAAGTCAAGTTGATAATGCAAGATTTTTCTCTCAAAGTAACAAATTGATTTATGATGAAATAGTGGATCTTGAAACAATTGCCAAACATCTGGCAGATCAATGTCAACAATTCACACAGTATGCTGGAGTTCGACCATTTGGAGTATCATTAATTCTTGGAGGCGTTGACTCTAGCGGACCACAACTCTTTTTGACAGATCCAAGTGGAACATACATTTCTTATGATGCAGTAGCAATTGGTTCAGGTTCTGATCAAGTAACAGAATTTCTAGAAAAAAATTACAAACCAGATATTTCTCTTGATGATGCTGGAGCACTAGCTGTAGAATCCATCTCCATTGCAAGTGAAGATAAAGATGCCTCACATCACATCATAATGTCTCAAATCCTAGTTGAGACAAAAACATTCAAGATCATGCCTGAAGAGCAAATTAAAAAATACTCAAAAATTGCATCTGAAAAATATCCATCTGACAAAAGCTAGCAGATAGTATTATTACAATTAAAGTTAAGTTATTACATTGACAATTTCGATAGCAATTCCTGATTCGTCTTTATCTGATGAAATAACCCAAAAAGAAAAATCTGCTAAAATTTCTCAAATTGCAAGGGCATGTTCTATTTTTCAAATAGATGAAATTTTCATTTATCATGAAACTTTAGGGGAAAAAAGTGATGCCATACTCATGGCTACAATTTTAAAATATTTGGAAACTCCGCAATATTTTAGAAGAAACCTGTATCCAAAAATGGATTTACTAAAATATGCTGGGATCTTACATCCATTAAATATTCCAAGTCACAGTAAAATCTCAGATCCGAAAAAAATCAAATCCAGTGATATACGAGAGGGGCTAGTAGTTTCAATTAAAGGAAAAAAATTTGTAGATACTGCTATTAAACAGCTGATACCATATTTTGGAAAAGAAAAAATCGGTCAAAGAATAACTGTGCAATTTAAAACTATCAGTCCTAATTTCACAATTAAAGAGATTTCTAGAGATGATGTAAAAGAGTATTGGGGATACAAAGTAAAAGAACGAGCAAATCTTTTTTCATTACTTTTGTCATGGGACGGAAAAATTATTTTAACATCTAGAAAAGGAAAATTAATCTCGAAAGAATTCCTAAAATCATTTTCAGAAGGTAATGTGTCGACTCTTGTAGTTTTTGGTTCCCCTGAGCGTGGTCTTCATGAAATTATGGGAGGAAAAATTAATCAAGTACAAAATTCAAAAATTTTGAATTTCTTTCCCAATCAGGCTACGGATACTATTAGATTGGATGAGGCAATTAATGGAGTGCTTTCAATTCTTAATCTATTCCAAACACATTAGATTTAATATTCAAAAATTCTATTACGAGCTATGGTTAAACAAAAAAAGTTTCTTCTCTTTGCAATAATAATCGGAATAGCTGGAGTTGTTATAGGTTCAATAACGCTATTTTCTTCCATAGAAGACTTGTTAAGTATATGATAATTTTTATAAAATTTTAAAGTAAATGTTGAAATTCTTAGTAGGTATATAATGGGGTTAACGACTTTTTCCGTTTATCCATGGGTCATAGAAAACGTAGTTCTCCACGTAGAGGAAGTTTGGCATATCTTCCTAGAGGACGTGCTAAAAGTTCTGAAGCTCGAATTCGTGCTTGGCCTAAAATTGACTCTGCTGAACCAAAACTATTAGCACATGCGGGTTTCAAAGTTGGATGCGTTCAACTCGTTAGTATAGATGATAGAGATAAAACTCCAAACTCTGGAAAACAACTTGTTAGTCTAGGAACCGTAATCGTCACTCCTCCATTATTTGTAATGGGAATTCGTGGATACACAAAAAAGTATCGAGGGTTTCAAGCTGATTTTGATATTTATGCAAAAGAACTACCAAAACATTTTTCAAAATTTTTGAAATTAAAAACTGAAGGAAGCAATTTAGAACAAGTTGAGAAGCATCTAGGCCGCATTAAAGAAATTTATGCTATAGTTGGAATTACACCAACTGCGAATCTTGATCAAAAGAAACCTTACATTTTTGAGGCTGCTGTAAAGGGAGGAGATATTAAAAAACAATTTGAATTTGTAAAAAACTTACTAGGAAAAGATGTAAAAATTGATCAAGTTTTTGAGATTGGTGCTAGCGTTGATACTGCTGCTATTACGAAAGGAAAAGGTTGGGAAGGTCCAATTACTAGATGGGGTGTGAAAAAGAAACAACACAAATCTAGAAAAAGCGTAAGAGAAGTTGGTTCACTAGGTCCAATTTCCCCTCAAAATGTGATGTATACTGTTCCCAGAGCAGGCCAACGAGGATTTCATCAAAGAATTGAATACAGTAAAAGAATTATGGTGATGAGTAATACTGAAAAAAATGAGGTTAAGATTAATCCGGAAGGAGGATACAAACATTTTGGTTTAGTGAATGGTGACTTTGTTATTGTAAAAGGTTCTGTTCCAGGAACTTATCGACGTTTAATTAAATTGCGCTCTCAAATAAGAAATGTTCCTTCTAAAATTCTCAAACCAAATATTCTTGAGGTAGTCTTGTAATGAAGGTTCAAACTTTAACCACTACCGGAACAAAAGAAACTGAAATTGAATTACCCTTAGTTTTCTCCACACCCTTTAGAAAAGATCTTATTCACAAAGCAGTAATACATCTTACAACTAATCAATTTCAAAAACAAGGGCGCCATCCAACTGCAGGAGAAGATGTTGTAGCTGATTCAAATAATCCTCCTACTGGTCAAGGGAGAGCAAGAATTGCCCGTATGAGAGGAGGAGGAGGAGGACGACAAGGCGAAGCAGGAGAGGTTGCATCAATTCGAGGCGGTAGACAAGCTCATGCTCCTACTTCGGAAAAAGTTATTGTAAAAAAACTTAATAAAAAAGAAAACAAACTTGCATTGTGTTCGGCTATTGCAGCCACATCATCAAAGCAAATTATTGAGTCTCGTGGCCATATCTTAGAAAAAATTGATACTTTTCCAATGATAGTTTCAGATGATATTGAAAAAGTCTCAAAAGCTAGTGATATGAAAAAAATTCTTGATGCACTTCATCTAACTCCAGACATTGAAAGATTACTATCTAGAAAAGCTAGAAGTGGGAAATCTGCATTAAGGGGAAGAGCGACAAAAACTGGAAGAAGTGTTTTATTTGTAACAAGAGATGGTACTAAACTCTCAAAAGCATGTGGTTCATTTCCCGGAGTTGAAGTATGTTCAGTAAAAAATCTCAGCGTTTTGGATTTAGCACCTGGAGCAGTTCCAATTAGATTAACAGTTTATACAAAAAGCGCAATTGAGGAGATTTCTAAAATCAAATCGACCCATCTTGAATTAATGGTGAAATTAAAATGAATTTAGAGGAGGCCACAAAAATTATTTTACGACCCTACATTACAGAAAAAACATTTGCCATGGTAGAAAAAGAACAAAGAATTTGTTTTATTGTAGATAGTAATGCTCAGAAACCAAAAATTGCCCAAGCGATAAAGATCCTATACGATGAAAAAGTACTTCGTGTAAATACAGCTAAAACAATTTATGGAAAAAAGGCTTTTGTAAAATTTGAAACTCCAGATAAGGCGCGAGATTTGGCAACAAAGATAGGAATGCTATAATATGGTTCTAAAATCCTCTCTATTTACAATCAAGGAGAAAGAGAATGGCTAAAAAATTTGATTATCATGGAATTAATTTACAGGAATTGGAGAAAATGCCTATGGAAAAACTTTTTCAGATGTTTCCATCTAGAGCCAGAAGATCTCTTACTCGCGGAATTAATGAGGGTAAAAGAAAATTAATTGAAGAGATAAAATCAGCAAAGGCAGGTAATCTAAAGAATCCAATTAGAACTCACATCAGAGATTTGATAATTCTTCCTTACATGGTTGGTGTCCAAGTAAATGTATATTCTGGGAAAGAATTTGTTCCTGTTACTATTTCCGTACAAATGATTAATCATTATCTTGGCGAATTTGTTATTACAAATAAAAGAGTCTCACATGGTGCTCCAGGAGTAGGTGCATCCAGATCAAGTCTATACGTCCCATTGAAGTGATTAACATGTCTAAATTCAAATATGCGTTTCAAAATTTTGATTCTACAAAACATGTAAGAGCTTCTTTGAGAGAAAAACAAATTTCACATAAACACGCTCGTGAAATTGCAGTTGCAATTAAAGGCCTTTCTATAGAAAAAGCTAGGGACTACCTTCAAAGTGTAAGAAATCTGAAGCGTGCTGTTCCTTTTAAAAGATATAAGAATCAAGTAGGCCATAAATCTGATCCTGGAGTTATGTCAGGGAGGTATCCACAAAAATCTGCTGTTGAATTTCTTAAACTTCTTGATAATTTAGAATCTAATGCTGAATACAAGGGTATGGATTTAGATCGACTTAAAATTATTAATGCCAATGTACACAAAGGAGTAATAATAAAAAGATTCATTCCTAGAGCAATGGGTAGAGCGACTCCAAAAAATAATGTATTGACACATGTTGAACTGGTAGCTCAAGAGGTATAGAATTGTCATCTGTAAAAAATGTAATTAAAGATAATTATAATATGATGTTGCTTAACGATTACCTTCGAGCAAAAATTAAAGATGCAGGTTTTTCAAAGGTGGAAATTTCCAAAACTCCTACAGGCTCTCGTATAGTATTACATGTCACTAGACCCGGAATTGTAATAGGACGTAAAGGCAGTGGTATTAGAGAATTAACTGAGGTCCTTACTTCACAATTTGGTTTAAAAAATCCACAAATTTCTGTTGTTGAAATTCCAAAACCAGAATTATCCCCAAGTGTCATGTGTAATAGACTCGCATCTCACATTGAACGTGGTACCGCATTTCGACGTGCTACAATGTGGACTTTGCAACAAATTATGGAAGGTGGAGCAATGGGAGTTCAAATTACAGTTTCTGGAAAATTAAGAGGTGACCGTTCTGCCTTTGAAAAACATTCAGTAGGAATTTTACCTAGAGCTGGTCACCATGCTGATGTGATAGTAGATGAAGATATTGCTCATGTAAAAACTCCTATGGGCCTTATTGGAATTAGAGTTAGAATTGCTATAAAAGAAAAACTTATTCCTGAATTTGAATTAAAACAGAAAAAACAAGAAAAGGTAAAGCAAGATACATCTCCCCCAATTAAAGATGAAGATGCAGGAAAGACGAGTGAGGAAACTGTAGATGAGGGTAAGGCCAAAACAGAAACTGTAGATGAGGGTAAGGCCAAAACAGAAACTGTAGATGAGGGTAAGGCCAAAACAGAAACTGAACAAATTAGAATTGATGCAGAAAAAATGAAAAGCATTGAAACGATGGAAGAAGAGGAAAATAAATTAAAGAAATGACTAGATTAAAAATGAAAACAATACACGCATTAAATGAAAAGGATTTACTAGATAGATTGCAGCAACTTCGTTCAGATCTTACAAAACTGAAAATAGATTCTGCTAAGGGTACATTGCGTAAGCAAAGTGGAAAGATAAAACCATTGAAAAGGAATATTGCAAGAATCTTAACAAGATTAAATGAGACGAAGAAAAAATGATTACGCTTGAAAATATCAAAATACATGAATTAGTTGGACTAAAAACAATGATTTCCGATTCGCCTAACAAGCAGATTATAGGATTATGTGGTACTATTGTTGATGAAACTAAATTCATGTTTATTATTAATACAAAAAAAGGTTTCAAAATGATTCCAAAAAAACACAACACTTGGAAATTCCATGTTAACAATAAGGAAACAACTTTTTCAGGAACTCTTTTTGAAAAAAGATCATTTGATAGATTGGAGACAAAGATATGACCAGAAATATAGGAATCCCAATAACTGTGCCAAAAAAAGAGTGTACTGATAAACATTGTCCATTTCATGGAATTTTAAGTGTTAGAGGAAAATTATTTGAAGGTAAAGTTGTTAGTGCAAAGGCCAAAAATACAATTGTATTACAAAAAGAATTACCAATTTATCTTAGTAAATTCAAAAGATATGCCAGAAGTAAAAGTACAATTCATGCATACAAACCTTCATGTATTGATGTTGAAGAAGGTGATTCAGTTTTAACTGCAGAATGTAGACCTGTTTCAAAATCTGTTTCTTTTGTTGTAGTGGAGGTTAAAAAGTAGTGTCACAAGGTAGAAGTCGAGGAAAGGCAAAAGGTGTTCAAGAATTTCGTCCATATGTAACCAGAGTACTGCCCGTAGGTGCTCAAATTACTTGTGCTGATAATACTGGCGCTAAGATTTTAGAGATAGTTATGGTTCATAAAATCAAAACACGTGCATCTAGACTGCCTGCAGCTGCTGTGGGGGATTATGTTAGTGTTGTAGTGAAAAAAGGCCCAGCTGAATTGAGAAAACAAGTTCATGGCGCAGTTGTAATTAGACAAAAGTATCCAGTTAGAAGACTAAACGGCGTTAGAGTAATTTTTGAAGATAACGCCGCAGTTCTTGTAACTCCTGAAGGAGAAATTAAAGGAACTGACATCAAAGGACCTGTAGCAGCTGAAGCATCAGAAAAATGGCCAAGAGTAGCAAATCTTGCATCAATGGTGGTATAATTGAAACCAACAAAAATGAGAAACCAACAAATCTATCAAGCATCATATGCTGTAAGAAGCAAACAACTTTCAGGACCTCTTTCAAAAGAACTTAGAAAAAAATATGGAAAACGAAGTATACGCTTATCTCTTGATGACTCTGTACGAATTATTCGAGGAGAATACAAAGGCATTGATGGAAAAATCACAAAAATTTCTGTAGCAAAAGGTTGTATAGCTATTGAAGGAATTAAAAAAGAAAAATTAAAAGGGGAAAAAATTGATGTTTACATCCCATCTTCTAATATCTTGATTACCTCACTTAACATGGATGATCATTGGCGTAAAAGTAAATTAGAAGGCAAAAAACCTAAATCCACTCCTAAAGAAACTAAACCAGAAAAAACTAAAGAAACTAAACCAGAAAAAACTAAAGAAACTAAACCAGAAAAAACTAAAGAAACTAAACCAGAAAAAACTAAAGAAACTAAACCAGAAAAAACTAAAGAAACTAAACCAGAAAAAACCAAAATAAAATCTAAGGAGGTTAAAAACTAAACATGGTCAGCATTGCGGGCAGTAAGAAGCTTAAACGACAAATGGCCCCAACTTTTTGGGGAATCACTAGAAAGGATAAACGATTTGTGATCACCGTGAGACCTGGACCACATTCAAAGAATTTAGCTATTCCTACTGCAGTATTTTTACGTGATACACTAAAAGTCGTATCAACATTAAGAGAAGCAAAATCAACAATTTATGACAGCAAAATTACTGTTGATGGGATTAAAAGAAAATCATTGCATCATGGAATTGGATTAATGGATGTAGTTGAACTAGAAGGTGTTTCAGATATTTATCGTCTTGTTCCGCAAGATTCGCAAATACTAAAACCAATAAAAATTAACGATTCAGAAAAATCAAAAAAATTAGTCAAAGTTACTAGCAAGACAACAATAAAAAATGGAAAAACTCAGATTGGATTTCATGATGGGCGTTCCTTAATTTCTGAAAAAGCGATGAATGTGGGGGATTCGTGTTTAATTCAGGTACCTGAACAAAAAATTATTGATGTAATAAAATTAGAAAAAGGCTCACAAGTAATTGTCATTAAAGGAGTTAATACAGGACAAATAGGTTCAATAGAGGAAATTAAAGAAGGTACATTCATGTTGCCAAAACGTGTGTTAATAGCATTGGGTGAACGAAAAATTGAGATTCCTATTACACTTGTAATGTTAGTGGGAAAATCTAAACCCGTAATCCAAATTAGATGATGAATATGGTTCAACAAACTCAAAATATTATGAAAGAAATTCGACTTGAAAAAGTTGTGCTAAACATGGGCGTTGGGAAATCTGGTGATATTATTGAAATTTCAAAAAAAGCTTTACAACAAATATCTGGCAATAAACCTAATTCAAGAAATGCAAAAGAAACACAAAGAGACTGGGGCGTTAGAAAGGGTGAACCAATCGGGGTGGCAGTAACAAGCAGAGGAGCAGATGCCAAATCTCTTCTTAAACGTCTTTTAGAAGCAAAAGGAAATCAAATTAAAGGTTCATCTTTTGATAATTTTGGTAACGTATCTTTTGGAGTTTTAGAACACATTGACATTCCTGGAATAAAATATGACCCGAAAATAGGAATACTTGGTCTTGATGTAGCTGTATCTATAACTCGTCCTGGATTTAACATTAGATTTAGAAGTAAACACAAAGCGAAGATTGGAAAATCTCATAAAATTACGTCGGATGAAGCAAAAAAATTCTTAACCAGTGAATTTGGAGTGCAGATAGTATAATGGCAAAAGATAGATCTTATGAATTCACAGGAAGGAAAAAACACAGTTTTGGAAGAGGATCACGTTGGTGTAAACGCTGTGGCGATTATACTGCAGTTATACAAAAATACAAGTTATTTCTTTGCCGAAGATGTTTTAGAGAAGTCGCTGAATCCTTGGGATTTAAAAAAAATATGTGAGTGAGATGATATAATGCCGGCAACTAATGTTTTAGCAAATCTGTTTGTATCCTTATACAACACTGAATCAAGAAGAAAGTCTGAATGTACTATTCTTCCAACTTCAAAGTTAGCAGGCGAGATTCTTAAAACATTGGAAAAGCAAGGATACATTGGAAAATTTGAACGCATTGAAGACAACCGTGGTGGTAAATTTAAAATTAAACTATTGGCAAAAATTACTAAATGTGGTGCAATTACTCCCCGATTTAAAGTTAAAAAAACTGAATATTCGGTTTGGGAGCAACAATATTTGCCATCATACGAAAGAGGAATGTTGCTAGTTACTACTAATCAAGGCGTGATGTCACATCATGATGCAGCTAACAAAGGTATTGGAGGATTTTTGATAGGATATGTCTACTAAACAAGCCGAAAATTTTGAAACTTCTGTAGAGATTCCTGAAAAAGTCACAGTTTCTCTCAAAAAGAGCATGCTTGGAGTATCTGGCCCCATAGGTAAGACATTCAAAAATTTCAAAAAAATCCCTATTTCCTTAGAAATAAAAAATAAGAGTATCTTCATAAAAACACCTGGACACAGGAAAAAAGATTATGCTATTATGAATACTGTCAAATCAATTATCCGTACTCTTTGTGAGGGAGTAATTGATGGATACACAATTAGAATGAAACTTGTTTATGCGCACTTTCCAATCACTGCGAAAGTTAAAAACAAAGAAGTTCTAATAGAAAACTTTCAGGGAGAACGTTCAGCCAGAGTAGCCAGAATTCATGGACAAACAAAAGTAGTTTCTAAAGGCGACGAGATAATTTTAACTGGTCCAGTATTTTCTGAGGTAACTCAGAGTGCAGCTGAAATTGAGCAAAAGACCAAAATTAAAAATAAGGATCATAGAGTTTTTCTTGATGGAATCTATATCTACTCACAATCAAAGGGTATAGAAAAATAACTATAACCTATATCTGTGTTCAAACTAATAATGACACTTGATCCTGAATTCAAAAATCAAACTAATAATTTAATTAAAGAAACTTTAGCTCTTTACAAAAATGCTGGAACCTCTCCCCGCATTGGAAATATTTGGAAATGTGAAAATATTGGGGATTTTTTATGTGGATTTTTTGTTGGAGAGATGGTAGGCTCAGCTTTGAGTGCATTTCAGGTATATCACAAAAGAGAACCAACTGCTGATGAACATATGGAAATTGTTGGTTTGGTTGAAAACTATAATAAAGAAATTAACGAATTTTTTGCAAAATTTAATTGATTTTATATTTTTTGTTTAGAATTTACTTAGTAAGGATTAAATCGCTTTGGTCAAGGTACAAACCTGTGCCGCCCTAGCTCAGCGTGGTAGAGCGTCGGACTGTTAATCCGTTGGTCGTCAGTCCAAGTCTGACGGGCGGCGCTTTTCATTGTTTCTAAATTCGAATTTAGAAATATAGAATGTTAGAACCATTTGGTTTACTGCTTTAGACAGCCTAGATCTAATATCTGATCGCAAATTAGGTATAATGCAGGAGGTTTACATTGGCCAGAACTAGGAGGGCCAACAGATATTGTGTTGATTGTGGGGCAAGATTGGTATATTATCCACGTCTTTCAAACCCAAAAGCCCCAAACGAACACAGAATTTTGGTATATGCTTGTCCTGATTGTACCGATGACTTTGATAAACCAAAAATGTTCTCTATTAGAAGAAATCAGGTAGATGAACCATTAGAAACAGTAGAAATTGAAATTAACCAAGTACGTAAAAAGCAAGATTCTAAATAACTCATTTTAGAAACCACAATTATGCATCCTGAAAGACAACAAAGTCTTTGGTGGATTCTGTTCCCCGTTTTTTTACAACTAATTGGGGGGATAATTGCATATTTTGTTCTAAGAAATAACGATCCAAGATTGGCAAAATTTTGTATTCAACTTGGACTTTTGCTACAAGTTATAAATTTAGTACTTGTATATTATTTGATTTCACA
>BFAR01000035.1 GCA_008974855.1 archaeon MnTg01 | reverse complement strand
GAGTGTGATAGTGATACTAAATTTGGAGTTAGAGTTGATGAATTTTCAAAACTAATCAAAAGGGCAGAAAAGAAAGATAGTATAGAACTTAGTATTTCTGAAGATAATCTACTTTTAGTAACTATAGGCAAAAATAAAAAATACAAAATGCGATTAATTGAGAGTTCTGCATCAGATACCCCACTTCCTAAGATTTCTTATGATGCAAAAATTGGATTAACTTCAACTGCGTTTGACAAAATTTTAGGTGATGTTCAGGTAGTTTCTGATTATTTGACAATAACTGCTACACCTTCAAAAGCTGAATTTTCTGGAAAAGGAGATTCAGGGGAGGTTGTTATTGACCTTGAGAAAGGAATGGAAGAATTAACTGATATTTCTGTAGAACAAGATAGTACTGGAACCTATAGCCTAGAATATCTTAATCCTATTGTTAAAGCAGTTGGTACTTCTGCAGGTTCTGTCACCTGTGAGTATTCTACCGCAAAACCATTAAGAATAGAATTTAAGGTTGCCAACATGGGTAGAATTCATTTCTACTTAGCTCCTCGCGTGGAAAGTTAAAGCATTTAAGGATTAATTAAAACAGGATATCTGATTTGAAACTAGTAGTAAAGTTTGGAGGCACCTCAATATCTTCTGTTAAAAATATTATAGAAGTTGCCAAAATTCTTCACAATCTTTCAAAAAAGAATCAAATCATTACTGTGTGTTCTGCAATTAGTGGAGTAACAGACGATCTTATTCAGATTTCAAAATTTATACAAAAAGGAAATAAAGACAAAGCAAAAAAACTAACAAAAAAAATTATTCAAAAACATAAACAGCTTGCTGATGATCTAATTAAAAAACCACAAAATAGAAAAAAACTACTTGAAAAATTAAATTCTGACTCTACAGAACTTGAACATTTACTACATGGAATAATCCTTTTAGGTGAAGTAACACCACGTTCTATGGATTATTTAATTTCATTTGGAGAAAGATTATCAATTAATCTTGTGGCATATGCATTACTTGATTTAGGTAGTAAATCAATTCCTCTAACAGGCAAAGATATTGGAATTGTAACTGATTCAAACTTTGGTGAAGCACGACCATTAATGGATACAACAAGAATTAGAATTTCAAAAATAGCAGAACCACTGCTGGCAAAAAAAATTATCCCTATCGTTGGGGGTTTTGCTGGAGCTGATCAACATGGAAAATTTACAACATTCGGAAGAGGGGGTTCAGATTATACTGCAACAATTATCGCATCATGCATTAATTCTGATGAAATATGGCTTATGAGTGATGTTGATGGTTTGATGACGGCTGATCCTAAAATTGTAAAGAGCGCTAAAGTTCTCAAAGAAGTATCATATGTTGAAGCAATAGAAATGGCTCTTTTTGGTGCAAAGCAGATTCATCCTCGTACTTTTGAACCACTTCTTTCAAAAAAAATTCCAATGAGAATTAGAAGTACATTCAATACAAAAAACTTAGGAACAAATGTTATTGCAACACCTGACATTGGTACAAAAAAGACTGTAAAATGTGTGAGTGCAATTCGTAATAATGGATTGATTGATGTTAGAGGGGGAAGCATGGTAGGAGCCCCTGGAACAGCAGCAAAAATATTTTCAACTCTTGCAGAAGTTGGGGTAAACATTATGATGATTTCACAAAGTCCATCAGAATCTAGTATCTCAATTGTTGTGAAAAAAACCGATCTTGATAAAGCTGTTAGTGCACTAGAAATGAATCTTCTAGGTAAAATAATCAAAAAACTTGAAGTAACAACAGATGTTTCTATAATTGCTTTAATTGGTTCTGGAATGAGAGGAACAATTGGAGTAGCTTCAAGAGTTTTTGGTGCTGTAGAAAAAAAAGGTGTTAATGTTGTAATGATTGCACAGGGTTCTTCTGAACTTAATATTGCATTTGTAGTAAAAGATTCTGGTTGTAAGTCTGTAGTCCAGGCTTTACACGATGAATTTGAATTAGCAAAAATTAATTGAATATCGGGACTCAATAAATGTGGCAAAAAGGATTTATGTGCACTGCAGGTTCGAACTTTATTGAATAAAATTATTGTTGTAATTGCTTTAGCTGTAGCGATAACTAGTATTATCACAATTCCTTCTATTACTGAACAATTTGTAGATGCTAAATCCATAAAAAAAATTCATTTTACACAAACAATTACTTCTTCGCAAGATCCTGGTAAGGGTCATGCAAGTCATCAGCTTGCGATTATTTTATCACCTAATGAAGGTACATTATATGATGGATCCTTAACATATACTGCAAGTGAACCAGTTCAGATTGCCGTACTTCATGAAATTTTAAATGAGCAAGCAAGAGGACAACCTACTTGGACAGTAGATGGAAAAACAATGTATGGATTTACACTAATTGAACCAGAACAGAGTTCAGGGACTTTAGAATTTACTGGAGCAGCTTTAGCATTACATTCAATAAAATCAAATCCATTTACTGCCACGTTTAGTGTAGATGGCTGGATTCGAGGACAACCTACAGAAGTAATAATGCAAAAACTTGAAATCCAAAAAGAGGAACCGTCATTAAAATTATCAAGAGCCAACGTTCCAGCATATATCCCAATGCACTTGGGTATCTATGAGGGTGAATCAGTACATTATATTATTACAGACTCAAATGATGAAACATATGCAGATCTTATAACAGAAAAACAGAATTGGAAAGTTGAATTAGCCCCACCGTTAACAAATGCTTCCAAATCTGCTTTGGATGATGTCTATGTTTTTACAAATGGAATTTCAGGAAATGGAATTCATGGCTTCCAAGATGAAATATTTTCTAGTACTCCATTACAAGCCGAACAATATAGCGCTTTAAGAACAATTACTGAAATCGCTTGGAAATCTGGTCAAACAGCTGAAGTCTTAGAATCAATTGAATCTATAAAAGAAGTTGAAGATGGTGGACGAATAGAGCTTGAGAAAACTGATGTAGTAATAAACATGCCACAAATAATCTGGCCTGACGGTCAAATGATAGTGAAGGACGATAAGACCTTGACACATGATACTCCATATGATGGAGGTCAAATTCTAGAAATTAACAATGCAACCATGACCGTCACTTTCATAGCCCATAGAGGATGGGGTCCTGATGGCAGTACCATCTATTACATTGTAACTGATGTAACACCAAAAGGCCCTGCTGAAATGATGGGAGTTGTTTATTCACCAAATTCTGCAAACCTTATTGCAAATTCCGTAGCCGTTGATTTGTATCAATTTAAGGATGGAATAAAAGGATCAGGATCTCTTGGATTCCAACCGGGAATTGCAGCCGCTGCTCCTGGTGATAAAAACTATAGCCCTATGTGGAGGATTTTCATTATATCTTGGAATGAACCTGAAAATGCACTAGTTCTTGAAACAATGTCAGATATTGACCAATTCCAATCTGATGGGGAAATTTCGGTGAATCTTGCAAGACCAATGAACAGCGAATACATAATTAATTCTCCATTTATCGATCCATTCCAATCCACAAATTCAACATCAGAAAACGGATAAATTAACTGACAACCGGCTTATCATATCTTGAATGGAAAACTTTTCATTGTTGGGGTAGGTCCAGGTCATCACGATCATATGACTTTTCGTGCAAAAAAAGTCATTGAAGAAAGCGATACCATAGTAGGATATACCACCTATGTAAAATTGGTTCAAGATCTAATTTCTGGAAAAGACGTTTACGAATATGCCATGACTCAGGAGGTTGAACGTGCCCAACAATGTATTGATCTTGCGAAAG
>BFAR01000034.1 GCA_008974855.1 archaeon MnTg01 | reverse complement strand
AAGAAAAAAGAATATGGCTAAAAAATTCGCTTGTGGAGATGTAGTAGACGGTTGTGCGTGGTCCATCACTGCAAAAGACGAAGAAGAATTATTTCAAAAAATAGCTGAACACGCAAAAGATACCCATAACATGTCAGAAATACCAGATGAAATCCTTCAGAAAGTCAAGTCTAAAATCACAGATGTTTAGTTAATTCAATCTCAAATCTACAACGATAAGTGTTCTATTTCGCTAAATCACTTTACAATGAAAATATATTTTTGTTTTGCTTCATAATTCGGCAGGCAATATTCGTCATGTTTTGAGGAAATCAGATAGAACCCGTTGATATAATCATCAGCGTCAGTACTAGAATTTTTAACATTAAAAATCTACATTATTTTATATTTTTAAGATAGTTCTTAAGCTAAAACACGTTAACTAGTCTCTAATTTTTTTTCTTTCTTTAAATTTACATAATTCAAAAATAACATTGCAATTGAAATTATTCCTGTAATGATGAGTAATATTTCTAAACTATTTGTAAGCGAATGAGAAAAAGCATTTTTAATAGTAATTTCATTAATATCTGCTAGAAAATAAATATATGAAAAAATAAAATAATTTGTAGCCCAATGCACCAAAATCGCAGAGGGGAATCCGTGTTTAAAATACACCCATCCTATAATTATACCACTTGCAGTTGCTTGTGCAAATTTTCCAAAACTCCATGGCTCAGCAGAAATAATATGAGCCAACCCAAAAATAATTGCGACTATCACTATCAAAATTATCGCCTTTTTATTTTCAGAGATGTTAAGTGATTGTGTTGGATGCCATAGAGATTTTAAAAATAATTTAATGGATAATCTCTGAGAATAAATTAGAAAGAGCGGTATCCCAATTAGCATCACTCTAAATCCAATTTCTTCACTAAATGGTGCTGCAGTAACGTTAAAAAATTGAATTAAAATATCTGACTGCTGTGGAGGCTCTGTTGGAATCCCTAAACTTTGCTGAACAAAATCAATTATGCCAGATATTACTATTAAGATTGCAAACCATTTGATTATAGAAACTAAATAATTTGATTTTGTTTCATACTTTCCTTCAGACATTACAGGCGAAAGAGCTTTCAAGAAATTAGTTTTTGGTCCTAGGAATGCAATAGAAAATAAAATTATAAAACCACACCATAAACCAATAAAAGCATCGCCAAGCTCAAATTGTATTGGTATCTCAAAACCTATACCTACAAAGAAAAAATTAAAACCACTAAGTGGGAAATCATATCTAACTGAATCTTCTAGATTAGAATTAAAAACAACATAAGCTCCTAAAGGAAATGCAAGAATCATCAAACCAAAAATTACTGAAAGTAATGCTGAATACGGAATTCCTAATGCTTGCATAAACTTGTTTTGTTCTTGCAAGTCTTTTCTAATGTAGGTCTATTGTTGATTCAGAAAATCCTAGCTTGACTAAAGTTTCTTTGATCGTATCTCGATAATCTCCTTGCAAAAATATGTAGCCATCTTTAGCTGTACCGCCACAAGCATATTTTTTTTTCAAATCCCTCGCCACATTTTCTAAATCATTTATCTTTGGATCAAGTCCCTCAATCATCGTTCCTTTTTTCCTAAAACGTCTAGTTTCTAATCTAATAATGATATGTGTGCTATCTTTTTCTAGTTCACCACAGGCGCATAAATCTTCAGGAAGACCACAAGTGCTACAAATTACCGCCATTAATCAGAATAATTTCCTTGAACATACTATTAAGCCTTCGTGAATTCAAAAAATTAATCTTAAAAAACTCTACAAGATTAAGTTTTTTAGAAATCGTTTTCTAGTATTTTTAATGTCATCAGACCTTACCAAGAAAGCAGTTAAAATGCTTCTAAATGGTGCAAGAATGCTTAGCGAACCATGCCCATACTGTAAGGGTGTTAGGGTGATGAAAGATGGTTATGCATTATGTGTTAATTGTGGGAAAGAGCCTGAAATTACCCAAACAGAACCAGAATTAACCAAGGTTCAAAATACTGAATCTACTCAAAGTATTTTAGAAAATAAACTCCAAGATCTTTCTAAAGAATTAGAAAAAGAGAAAGATCATGAAAAGCAACAACAGATTCTAAAATCGATTAATTCCCTAGTAGAAATTCTCGCAAAATTAAAGAATTAACAAAAAAGTTTTTATTCTAAGATCTTGACTTTGAAAATAGCTATGGGTAAAGACAAAAAGAGTGCACCGTTACCCGCATCAAGTGCAGGTCTTCTCCGATTTTTCGAAGATGAAACTAAAGGTTTCAAAGTAGATCCTAAAATTGTAGTTACCGTACCTAGTAGTCTTATTGTAGTCTCATGGTTGATGGATATTTTTTTACTACCGTGATCCACTATGACCGAATCCTATAATGATGTTTCCAAGATTCATAAACGATATTCTCTAACATTACTAAACCCATCTTCATTCTACACTTCATTAATTTTTTCTATAGTTGTTGTATCACTACTTGTAACAATAACTGTTTCTTTTTATCTTGAAAGCGATGACCTTGTTTTTAGATTATTAGCTGTCATAGGTGTATTATTAATCACCCAACTCATAGATTCTCGTTTTTCAAAAAACAAAGAGTATTCCAAATCATTGCACATGTCTCTTTTTGGAAATAGTTTATGGGTGATTACTATAGTTTCAGGTCTTGTGGCATCAATTCTAATATCTAGAGAACAAATTCCTTTTCTTTTCATTACCATGGGAATGTTCTTGTTTGCAAGCTTTAGAATTGGAATATTCACAACAGTTCTTGGTGCAAATATTGGTAAGGCTTTGTTGGTATGTTTGATCCAACCCATTGCAATGTTCTTAGCTCTTGTACCAATAGAAATGTGGACACCAGTACTAACTGATTATCACGGATTAGTATACGGTGCTGTATTCTTAACAGTAGCATCTACTTGGTCTATTCTAACTGATAGAGCCGGTAGACCTGGTGTTAAAAGCACTCATAAATTGATTCAAGCTTACCTTTCTTCTATATCAAAAGATAATCCCTCTGAAGTTGAAAACATTCTATCAGAACGCGCAAACGTATCCAAAGTTTTTACTTCCCAAATTAGGTTACAAACAAAGAATACCAATAAAGATTTCAGATTAGTTATACCGGATATTCACCCTGGACCATTTCATCCGGTTGGAGGAAGCAATATTCCATATTTGATTTACAAAAATATGGGATCATCTGCCATGATTTTGCATAGCGTTTCAAATCATTCATTAAATTTACCGTCTAAATCTGAAGTAGAGAGTTATCTTGCTAGTTTAACTAAAAGCTCTGTATCTCAAGAAGGAATTAGCTGTACCGAGCCAGTTACTGTTCATATAAACAAAACTCGTTGTGTGGGACTACTTTTTGGTAAAACTGCACTTTTGTTTTTGTCTCTTTCACCTCACGGAATGGAAGATATCCCTTTGAACATTAAAAGTGAGATTGAACAGTTTTCAAAAAACCGTAATTTTGATCAAGTCTTAATTGTAGATTGTCATAATGCTATGGGAGAAGAAATTTCTCAAATTGATTCAGAGGATCTTTTGTCTGCATCAAAATCATGTCTTGACACTTTGATGACAAAAGAGACTCATCCTTTGGAATTTGGTTATGCTAATTCAAAAGACATGGAAATTAATGCTCCAGATCTTGCGATGGCTGGAATTGGAATTTTATGTCTTCGTATAAATGGGAAAAAATATTTTCTTGGATGGGCAGATGCAAACAATATGGAAAATGGACTCAGAGAAGCAGTGGTACAACATTTTTCAAATAACGGATATGATCTAATAGAAATTTGTACTTCTGATTCACACTATACTACAAAAAAGGTTAGAAATAGAAATGGATACTATCAATTTGGTCTCGTTACAAAACCTGAAGAGATGGCAAATTGGTATCTTGAAATTGCAAAAAAGTCTGAAAAAAATATAGAACCAGCTTCATTTGAAATTTTAGAAAATGAGGCTAATGTCAAAGTCATGGGCCCTACAATTTTTCGAGATTATTCTAGAGCGGTAGACAAAACTATGAAATTGACTAAGGGGTTTCTTCTTGGCTGTGCTGCGTTTTTCCTATTTACTATGTTTCTATAGTCTTTAACTCATCTAAATTTCCATAAAACTCATCAACAAACGACGAAAATTGTAAAATTGGAATTATGGGAACTTTATCAATAAAGCTTAGCTCTTCCTGATACAGCGTTACAATTGCTGGAACTGCTTTCACATCTTTTGTTTTTTCTACGTAATGCTTGACTCGCTCTATTTGTTTTCTAACTATTTCTCTTAGGGCGGACTGACTAAGTCTTTTCCAATGTTTGCAGTCAATGAGTAAGGCAATTCCGTGATTTACTCCAATAACATCAATTTCCATTCTTGGTTTTTTTAAAATCAGATTCCTAATTATGCTAAAATCTTTTGATTGTAAAATCTCTGCTACTATTCCTTCAAAATCTCTCCAATTTAAGAAAGTTGAAACCTCTTCAATTGGGACCCCTTGCTTAATGGCAAATAGAGCTGCCATTAGTTTATCACCTTGGGTAAAATTAATGATTTCTCCTTCAAATGAACCAATTTTGTTTGCGACCAAAACATTGAGAATTTCCTTTGCAGAAATTTGATCGGTTTCTGCAACTATAGCAAAATCAATTACTGAAACACCTCCCGGAATTATTCCAGTAATTCCTTTAGTTAATGATTTGAGTTGCAACATATTTTCTTTTTAATTTTTCTCTCTTAAATTTTAAGTGCTAACGTACATCAAAATAATTTATGATCTTGGAACCTTATATTACAGGCATGCAAACGCATGTAGTGAAACTGTTACTGGTAATAATATTAAGCGTTATTACTTTTCAAGTTGCTATTGCTGAACAAGGGACTTTTGTTGATGAAATTCAGTTCATTCAATACCTAGATGAGAACACAGCATTAGAAGAAGTTAGAAACGGAAACTTGGATATGTATTATTTTCGAATATCATCTGACAGAATAAATGATGTAAAATCTAGAGAAGGACTGCAAGTTTTTGAATCAACTGGAGGTTCTTACAGCATACTTGTAAATCCTGCAGAGTCTGAAAAATTTAATCCTTTTTCAATTAAAGAGGTAAGATTTGCTCTCAATTATCTCGTTGATAGAAAATTAATCGTAAATGAATTGATGGGTGGATATGGTACTACAATGATTTCAAATTATGGCCCATATGATCCTGATTATTTGTACATAGTTGATGAGCTAGAGTCATTTCATTTTAGATATAATCCATCTTTAGCAGAAGAGATGATTACAACTGCTCTTTCAAATGTTGGTGCAAAAAAAATCAATGGACTGTGGACCTATGATGGTAAGGATATTGAATTAATTGCATTCATTAGAAGTGATGATCCTGTTAGAAAATCTATAGGAGGAATTTTATCATATGAACTAGAAAGAATCGGATTCAAAGTTACCAAGGACTTTGGTGATCTTAACAAGGCATTCGTTAACGTTTATGGTTCAAATCCAGCTGACATGAAATGGAGTTTTTACACCGAAGGTTGGGGAGGACGTTCTGCATTTGTAAAGTATGATCCAGTTGGTCTTGGACAAATGTATTCGCCATGGTTTTCAAATATGCCTGGATTCAACGACCCATCATATTGGACGTATCAAAATGACTATTTAGATACAATTACCCAAAAAATCTATACGGGAAATTTCAGCTCCGCCGAAGAACGAATAGACCTGTTTAAGGAAGCTACAGTAGAAGGTGTAAATGAATCAGTTAGAATTTTTCTTGCAAGTAAAATTGATCAATATGTAGTCAATGAAAAAATTGATGGCATCATTAATGATTTTGGGGCAGGAGTTCCAACTAGATTTACTGCAATTAACGCAAGGACTGATTCTGACTCGCTAAAAATTGGTGTTAAACAAATCTATCAAGGTGCATGGAATCCAGTAATGGGATTTAGTGATATTTACAGTAGACAAATTTGGGATACCTTGTATGATCCTAGTGTTTTCAAACATCCATACACTGGGAATACTTTTCCAATAAGAACGGCCTACGTTATTGAAACTGCAGGCCCTGATGGCAAATTAGATGTTCCAGATGACGCAATTATCTGGGATCCTGTTTTGCAAAGCTGGCGAGAAGTTTATCCAAACACACAATCTACAAGCAAAGTAACTTTTGATCTTACATTAAGTAAATGGCATAATGGTTCGCCAATGGATATGAATGATGTATTGCATTCTCTTTATTTTACAATAGAGTGGGGTTCAGAGCAACAAGAAGACGATAAAACATTTGATACTGAATTCACACCACGTGCATCTCAAACAGTTAAAACATTAATTGCAGTCAAACCACTTGATGAAAAAACTCTAGAAGTGTATGTTAATTATTGGCATTTTGATGAAGCAGAAATTGCAGACTGGGCAAGTTTATGGAGCTCAGTTCCTTGGGAATTAACTACTGCGATGGAGCAATCTGTAATTGATGGTAAAGTTTCTTTCTCTCGTTCTGGCTCAGTTAGTAAAAGTGTGAACTGGCTTTCTTTGATAGTTCCAAATGATGCAGAAATTATAAAACAATATTTGACTGAATTCAAAGATTCTAGCCATATTCCCTCTGCTCTAGCTTATTTTGATTTAAGAAATAATTATCTTGATTCTAGATATGATGCATCAATTAAGTGGATTGAAGAGAAAAATCATGCAGTAATTAGTAATGGTCCATTTTATCTACAAAGTTATTCTCCTGAATCTAGGACAATAACCATTAGAGCATTTGTAGATGAAAGCTACCCATTTGAGGCAGGCCACTGGAAAGAATTTGAGAATGTAAAATTCCCAAAAATCATTCAAGTAGATATTCCAGATGTAATAAGGCAAGGAACCATTCTAAGTGTTCCAATTATCACCGAGGATGCATCAAAGATTGACTATTTTTTTACAAACAATCAAGGAGAATCGGTTGCTGCTGGTTCCCAAATGCTTGATTCAGAAAGGACGATTTTGACATTAACTCAAGACCAAACTGACAAATTTGGAATTGGAGCAAATGATTTGAAGGTTTTTGCAGTATCTGAATCAGTTCTAAGACCTGATATCTATAGTGTAAGTTTTCTAGTCACAAAAGACTCTACTGAATTGCCAGGAATACAACTTTCAGATATTCAATCCGTTGAAGACAAAAATGATTTTCCATCTATAGCTGCAATAGTTATAGGAATAATTATTGTTGGCTCGATTTTATATTTAAGACGTTCAAGGAAAAAATCTCAAGGCATTAGACATTAATTATTTTTTTCCAATAATGAATAAAGTACCAAATTCACGTTTCCATTTTTTACGATTATTACTGTCTCTGACTTGTTTTGTTTTTGTTTTAAATCCTATTTCTTCAAACATTTTTTTCCATTGTTTTTTTGATCGTAAATCAAGAGAAATGTCTAGCATCTTAGACCACTGTATGGTTGCTTTGTTGTCACTATAGAAATCAGTTCCACAAAAAAATTCTCCACCAGGTTTGAGTAACCTGTAGATTTTTTTTAAAGCAGATTCCATCGGTGTTGAATAATACAAGGATTCCATAGAAAAAATATAATCAAATTTACCACTAAATTTCCATGACAAAATATCTGTTCTAAGATAATTTTCCTTTGAAGACTTTTTTTTAGACTTTGCCTTTGTAATCATGTTTTGACTTTTGTCTATTCCCACTGCTTTTTTACAATTTTGTATTTGAGAAATTTTCCTTACCACCCATCCATTTCCACATCCTACATCAAGAAAAGAAAATGGTTTTTCAAATCGTATAGAATTTAGAAATTTGAGAACAGTCTTTGAATGCTCTTTTTCCATTAATTCAGATCTTCCAATTTTTGCCCATTCATCAAATGTTGTTCTAACCTTATCCATTTGATCTATGACCAATTTTTTTCAATTTCAATGTTGAGTCGGTTAGTAGAAATCGTTCATACAAATTCTACTTAAGGCTTAAATCCAAACTTCGTAAAGCAAAACCGAAAAGCATTGCCAGATGAATCATGCCGAAATTGTGGTGGAAGTTTGACTAATTGTAGTCTATGTGCCCAATGCAAGGAGGTAATTGGAATGATTTGTGTTTCTTGTGGAACTAGGTCCATGGAGCAATTTCATGATTCGTGCCTGTATATGGTGGAAGATTTTCAGACAAAATCTAGTCTTATTCAAAATGTAGACTTTTCCCCAAAAATAATCTCAATCACTTAGAACCTTTTACAATATTGAATAGCTGTCTTATTGCCAATTTTGGATGATGTGCTGCAAGCTTTACCATATTTGATAACCCAAAGTCTGCTTTGATAAAGTCAATAAATTCATCAGCGTTTAATTCTCCAATAATTTCTAATTCTTTATCCCATTCTTCATCTGACAAACTAATCCATCTGTCTTGAACTTTTGATGCAGACTTTATTTTTGATTGAATGTCTTTTTTCCAATTTTCCTCATATTTGATTAAGGATTTTTCTGATGTATCTCCTGATTTTATTGCATTTGCAGAAACTTCTCCTGCCACTCTCCCAAACTTAATTGCGTATCTTATTCCTTCTAATACAAGTGGGTTTGCTTGTCCTGCAGAATCTCCTACAAGTATTAAATTATCATAAACTGTTTTTCGAGTCAAGCCATCATTGGGAATTAATCCATAATGAAATTCAATTGGAGTAATTTTTCCTAAATTTTTAATTGGTCCTAGCTTTGCATCCATTATTTCTTTTAGTCTTACAGTAGGATCCACTGATGATTCTGGTTTTCCTACTCCAACCCCAATACGGACAATGTTTTTTCCAACAGGGAAAATCCATGCATATCCTGCCGGTGAATATTTTTGGCCTACCATTAACCACCATGTATCTGAATCTACATGTTGAGCATATGCTTCACACTCTGCACCAGCTCCAAACCTTTCCCATTGGGTGATAACTCCTAAAGATTTTGCAACGATTGATTGAAATCCACTTGCATCAATTACTATTTTTGAATTAAAAATGAAATCTTCTTTTGAGGATGCTTTAACTCCAGAAATCTTTCCTTCTTTGTTTTTTATAATGTCTGTTACATTAGTATTAACAAAAATATCTGCACCCTCTTTTTTAGCCAGCTTTGCTAGCCATTGATACGTTTTTCTTACATCTAAAACCACAGCTCTAGGATCTTTATCACTAATTGTTACTTGATTATTAGGTGAACAAAATGAATAATTTCTTATTTCATTATAGAATTCTTTTGGAATACCAAATTTTTTTACATCTTTTATCCATGTGACTCCACTGGTCCTAACAGTTTGAGCTATTTCTTCCTCTTTTTCTAAAAGTGCAACTTTAGATCCATTTTTTGCAGCAGTGTATGCAGCAGATGACCCTGCAGGCCCACCTCCAACAATGACTAAATCATAATCTAATTCTTTAACTGACATGTTTTTCCTCATAGTTATAATTAAAAAAATTAAAGTAATTTATGAAATTATCTTTTAAGGATCTGCTTGCCTTCATTATCAGCACTTCTTTCAGAATCGATCGATGATTGTTCAGTTTTTTCCCTGTGCATATAGCTTTCAGTTGCCCCCTCCTTTTTACGGCAGAATTTCTTATGTACGGATTCTTCAATTTTTAATGTATCTTCATTTTCATGGAACATACGTTTTCCACAATCTTGACATATTATTTCAGGCATATAGTTTTGAGGTAAATCAAATGTATGTAATAGTTTCGATTTTTCTAAATCCCTTAGAGATTTGAGCCAAAACGGAACGAGGGCATGAACGAGATTGATGTATATCCATCATTAAGGAATTAACGATGTCCTCGTTCCATGGATATTTTAAAATCAAAGAAATTAAGAAATTGTTTGTAATTTCTTTCATACATTTGAGATATTCCTCAACGACTGTTCAAATCAATAAATTCATCAGCTGATATTCCTAATATTCGAAATCCATTACCTCATAACCTTATTCTAATACTTTGAGTGTTCAAATAATATGGCAGAACCCCAAATCATCCCATTTGTAATATGGTCAATGGTAACCCTTGGGATCGCATTAGTGACTGGCTTTACTTATAGAGCATTCTTGGATAGAAAAAACTATGCGGAAACTTCATCTTGAAAAAAAAGGATTACGCGGTTTAGTTATTGCAGAAAGTTTTACGCAAAATTCTAAAAAATCAATTCTTGCTGGGGTAGTGATGCGTAGGGATTTTGTAATTGATGGATTTGTGTTTGGCGAGGCAACTTTGGAAGGAGATGATGCAACTGAAACTATATTGTCAATGTACAAAAAACTTAATCGCCCTGATATTAGCTACCTGTTAATTTCTGGAATTATTATCTCAATGTACAATATTATTGATTTGAAAAAAATTTCTCAATCTTTGGACCTTCCTGTAATCGGCGTCACTTATCAAGACTCGAAAGGAATTGAAGAAGCAATTAGACATCATTTTCCTGACTCGTACGAATCTAAACTAAAAGAATATCAAGAATTAGAAAATAGAGATAAAATTACTCTACATACATCATATGATATTTACATTAGAAAAGAAGGTTGCACATTATCTGATGTTAAGCATCTTTTAGATGAACTAACATTACAAGGTTCATTTCCAGAACCATTAAGAGTGGCACAATTACTTGCTAAAACATTACTTTTCATATGACTAAATCTTGAGTTTTAGAATCTAAATTTGTATAATTTCTACTAATTCCTTTTAGGAAATTTTGCTAAATAATTTGGAAAATATGTTAAATGCTATAAAATGTCATCTAATCTGGGCATAAAGTATGGTAAGACAAGCTATTTGGATTGGAATAACTATTGCAGTTTTCTTTATTGGTATAGGGATTAGCTCTGCAATTTTTTCAGCCACTTACAATCCTAACACTATGAAGTTTGCAAATCAAGAATTGTTTGAACAGATGATGTCTCAGAATCCCAAAATGACTGCAAAGTGGTTGGATACAACGATGGGATCAGAGATGAGAGAAAAACCAATGATGTCTGATATGTCGTTTAACGTGAACGCTCCTATTACAATGCCTATGATAGACGGTTACTACGATGGAGAAAAAGTGTTTTTTGTTCATACTGAAGTTTCTGATAAAGCAATGGCAGAAATGATGACCATGATGATTAACTTTCCAACATTACACGTTTCTGATTTGAAGAACATGCCACCAGACGAAATGTCCAAAATCTATGTATTTACAAATGGTATTAGTGGTTCAGGCCCATACGGTGGAGGACCATTCATGTATCAAATTGATGTTTTTGATTCCATTCCAAATCAAATGGGGTATAGCCAGTTTCGAGTTCCACATCTAGTAACTTGGAATGAAAATTCAACTCCAAGAATTTTGATTTCAGTTGATGAAATTATGGAAGCAGAATCAAATGCTGAATTAACAATTCAAAAGACAGACAATGTAGTAAATGTTCCAATGATAGTGTGGAAATCAGATGATATGGAACAAAGGGCATCTATGATCCAAAGAATGTTTGAAAGCATGCCAGGAGTTGATGGTGAGGTTACTAATGTTGATGTTGATAATTACCTTGTGATGCTCAAGATGCATTCTAAGAATGGAATGGACATGATGGGTCAAGGACTGATGAATCCATGATTTTTTATTTGATTTAGACCCAAAACATATTTCCAAAGCCCTTAGCTTAGTGTTTTCAATTTTAATTTAACCATAAAACATATGGCTTAAGCATTACTTTCTACTAATTCCTTTTAGTAAATTTCGCTAAATCACTTTACAATAACCCTAATTAGCTTATCTAAGGAAAAGATAATCATGGTTCAAGAAATTTATCTTTATGCAATTATCTCGATTATAATCTCAATTGGCATATTCATCATAGCAAAATTTGTAATCCAATCAAAATTATCTGATCTAAAGGGATCTTCAAAGCTTTTGGGTTTGATCTCTTTGGTAATAATAATTCTAGAAGCTGGCTATTTGGGAATAGCCCT
>BFAR01000033.1 GCA_008974855.1 archaeon MnTg01 | reverse complement strand
ATTATCGCCAAATCAGGATGTAAAAACTGTTACAGAAACTATGCATCAATTATTACTTGAAAAAGGAATTACAAAATCTAAATTAGATACTTTAAAAAATGAAATAACTTCTGTTGAAGACGAACTTCAACATCAAGAAGAACAAATTGAAGATGTAAGTGAGCAATTAAAAAATAAAAATGTGATTCTGGAGAAGGAAAACAAACAACAAATGAAAAATGAACTAGATGCACTCATGAAGAAATTTGGAGTGCGTGATGTTTCAGAACTTTTAAAATCTAAGAAATGATCTGTTTTTATTTGTATTTTTCAGAAAAAAACGTGTTTGTATTACATTTAGGACATTTTAACCCATTTGTTTTATAACCACATTTTTTACAGCGTACATTAATTGTAAAAGATTCATGTGAAGGAGTTTTTATTGTCTTCACAATTAAAACTAGTATGATAAGAATACCTACTGCAATACCTATCCATGCTAATACCAAAGTAACTTAATTACTCTATTCTCACTTTTATAGTCTCATCTGAGCATATTGAATTACGGTAGATCTACAGATTCAGTTAAACAGTGTTTGTGAATCCATTTACCAGAATTGTCTTTACCAATCTCTTTTCCAGGATTGATTTCGCTATTACATGAGACGCACATAGTTTTGAATTTGGCCTTCATACTGAAAAATAGCCCTCGGTTTGATAAAATTCCTAGTATTGAAATAGATTAAACCTAAGATTAAAAGTTCATTTAATCTTTATCAATAAACTCGTCAGCTGTTGGGGGATCAGGACTAAGGCCTTTTCTTTTTCTAATATCTGCTAATAGTTTTGCCTGTATTGATTTTGGAGCAGGAACCCATGCCTTAAAGTGAGTATTCCACATTGCTTTGCCAGCAGTTTGGCCTCGCATAACCTCAGATATATCAAATGTTTCAGATGCTGGTATTTCACCCGTGACAATATTCAAAATGCCTTTTTGTTGCATATCAATAACCTTTCCCCTCTTACTAGTTATTACACCAGCAACATTTCCTATGAGATCCTGTGGCACTCTAACCTCTATTCCAAGCATTGGTTCTAAGAGTACAGGCTCTGCCTTAATTGCAACTCCTAAACATGCACGTCTTGATGCAGGTCCTAATTGAGAAAGTCCCCTATGTGCTGTATCCTCATGAGGAACAAAGTGCGTAAAAATAAACTTGCAATTTCTCATTTGTTCTTTTGCAAGTGGACCTTCTTTCATTACATCTTCAAAACCAGACAAAATGGAATCTGATGATTCTTGAATAAACTGAACGCCTCTTGTTGCATTAATCATTACGTTTCCACGTGAATCATACCCCATAACATTTTTAGCTCTATCAGGATCCCAACCTTTTTCTCGCAAAATCTTCGTCATTTCCTTTTTGTCTTTCATATCTCCAATTTGACCAGTCCTAATCATTTCAGCAATATCTTCCTCTAGTGGTTCCACAGCCATGAAGATTTTGTTATGTCTGTTTGGAGATTTTGCCATAATAGCGTCTGTGGGTTTTGAAATAGTCTCTCTATAGTTAATTAATGGTTCAGAGGTTATGACTTCAACTCCAGCTTCTTTAATTAGGGATGATGCAATTTCAAGATGTAAAACACCCATACCAGCAATTACAGTTTCTCCACTTTCTTCATTAATTTTTACGACCAGGTTTGGGTCTTCAATAGTTATTCTACGCAATGCTTCAACAAGCTTTGGTAAATCTTTTGGATGTTTGGGTTCTACAGCCATTTGAATTACGGGTTCAGAAACATACTGAACAGCTTCAAAAAGAGTAATGTCTTTAATAGAAGAAACGGTTTGCCCTGCCCTTGCGTCTTGTAAACCTAACAAAGCAGGAATGTTTCCTGCACCAAGTTCCCCAACCATCTCTCTTTGATTTCCCATAAAGAAATTAACCGATTGAACCCTACCTTCACGCTTTGTATCAATGATGTTTAGCGTTTGACCGTCTTTAATGGTTCCAGAAAATAAACGTCCAATGGCTACAGGGCCCGCAGCTGGATCAAATGTCATATTAACAACCATCATTATTGTAGGCCCGTTATCATCACAGCTTAGGAGGGCCTTTCCAATATCAGACTCAAGATCACCTTTCCAAATTTTTGGAATCCTATATTTTTGAGCTACATGAGGTGGAGGATGATGTTTAACAACCATTCCTAAAACAGCGTCTGCTAATGGTGCTTTTTTTACAAGATCCTCTATTTTTCCATCATCAGAGTATGCATCAAAGACATCTTTGAATGAAATTCCTTTTTCCTTCATTAAATCTATATTAATAGCCCATCTGTCTTTTGCAGAACCTAAAGACACACTGCCATCTTGAATTGAAACCTTCCATTTTTCTTTGTATTCGGGTTCAGCATAAGTATCAATTAATCTATTAAAGTTTGCAACTAAAGCTGCAAGTTGTTCTTGCATTTTCTCTGGAGTCAGACGGAGCTCTTTAATTAAACGATCAACCTTATTGATATACAAAACAGGTTTTACTCTTTCTTCAAGAGCCATTCTTGTAACAGTTTCAGTTTGAGTCATCACGCCTTCCACTGCATCACAAACAACGACTGCGCCATCAATTGCTCTAAGACTTCGAATTACTCTACCAGAAAAGTCAACATGACCAGGAGTATCAATCATGTTGATAACATATTCTTTACCATCTTTAGAAAAGTTCAATGTGACATTGGCTTGTACAATAGTAATGCCTCGCTCCTGCTCATCTTTCATATAGTCAAGTGCCAAGGCTTGACCTGCAGCAGAAGGGGCAATAATCCCACTATTTGCCAAAAGACTATCACTCATCGTAGTTTTGCCATGATCTACATGTGCAATAACACCAAAATTTCTAATTTGTTCCTTATTCTTAATTATTTTTAAGACCTGTTCGGTGGATTTGTACTTCATAATCGCGGTAAATCCTTTCTGTGTAGCTATTAAATCTTCTGAAGAAAATGCTTTTGTAGCTAGATCAATAAATCATATTTGAGCTTACACTTCTTAGTTTTTTAGCAGTTACAAAATAACATTCTTTTTGACGGTTTTTTTTCGCATAAAATAATGGGGTTAATTGTGAGAAAAAAGTGAAAAAAATCACTTGTGAGATTTTATCCTTTGTGCCTGATTTTGGCTGATAAACATTCAAACCAAATTCTTTTAGATTTTTAATCATCCTTGAATTATGAGTATTTTTTTCTTCAAAGATGATTACAGTGTCGCCTCGTTTTGCAGAAAAAAGTTCCATGTGTAAAAATTGTTCAATTCGAGAATAATGTACATTTGATCCTAAAATTTCATAGAATTTTGCTGCACCGTACATAGCTATTGGAAAAGTCTGTAGATTACCTAAAATGAAGATATTTTTTCCTAGCTCTACTTTTTTACTTTCTACTAAAGCCTTCTTGAATAACTTTATTACTCCTCTAACACGAAATTTTGAAACTAGTGATATACAAGTTAATGCACTTGCAATAGACCCAATACTACCAGATGTAAATACACCAGAACTAGGATAGTCAAGTGGGATTTTTTTT
>BFAR01000032.1 GCA_008974855.1 archaeon MnTg01 | reverse complement strand
ATTCCAGCTGTTGGAAAGGGTTCCAAAAAAGCAACCGGATACGTTGCAGTTGGTTTAGCACTTGCTAGTGCATTATTTGCAGCATCTCTTTTACCAGGTGCATTAGAAGCTCAAGAGGTTCATGAACAAGTATCATGGATTTCTTCAATTGGTATCAAAGCAGGAGTCTTAGCTGATCCTCTTGCTGTAATAATGGCAAATGTTGTTGCCTGGATTTCGTTCTTGATTTTAGTTTACAGTACAGGTTACATGAAGGGTGACAAGGACATTGTAAGATTCTGGTTCTGGATGATGTTCTTTATTGGTTCAATGCAGCTAATTGTTCTATCTGATAACCTACTTCAAATGTTCTTTGGATGGGAAGGTGTAGGGCTTGCATCTTATGCCTTGATTAGCTTCTGGTATCGTGATAAAGCACAACATCATGTTGGAAGAGAAGGTTATTCTGCACTTGGAGTAATGGAGTATTATTCACCAACACATGCTGGAATGAAGGCATTCATCATGACAAAGGTAGGAGATATTATGATGTTAGCAGGAATGTTTTTGATTTTTGCCTATGCAGGAACATTTGGATTCAAGGAGCTTATTGCTGAAACCACTTGGGCTACTAACATGGCTGCTGAAGGACTACTAGTTCCTGCAGCAGTTTTACTTTTTGGAGGCGCAATTGGTAAATCTGCTCAATTCCCCCTCAACGAATGGCTACTAGAGGCCATGACTGGTCCTACAGCAGTTTCTGCACTAATTCACGCAGCAACCATGGTCAAGGCAGGTGTGTTCTTAGTTGCAAGATTAGGACCTCTATTCTTTGCATTAGGTGCTGCAGGAATTTTAGCAGATCAATTCTTTGAGATAATAGCATGGGTTGGTGCAATTACTGCAATATTACTTGCTACTCAAGCAATGACAAATCCTGAGATAAAGAAAGTACTTGCATACTCTACAGGTTCACAAATTGGGTATATGATGATGGCATTTGGAATTGCAGGATTATCAGAACAATTTGTAGATGGTTATACCGCAGGATTCTACCATTTAATTTCTCACGCCATGTTTAAGGCATCTTTGTTCATGGCTGCTGGTTCGTTGATACATGTTGTTGGATCTCGGTTTATGACAGATATGGGCGGTCTGCGAAAACAAATGCGAAAGACATATGCATTCATGTGGGCAGCAGGTCTTGGATTAATGGGAGCTCCGTTCATTACTATGGGCTTTTGGAGTAAAGATGCAATCTTTGCAGCAATTTACGAATCTGGAAACACATGGGCAATGCCAATTTTCATCATTGCTGTAGTGACTGCTGTAATTACAGCATTTTACACAACAAGAATGATTGGAATGGTCTTCTTTGGCAAAAACAGCAAACACATTCAAAAAATGGAAAAGGAAGGCCATCACATACATGAAGCTCCAATGTCCATGTGGATTCCATATGGTATTCTTGCAGTATTAACAATTGGAGTAGGAATTATTGGATTTTCTGTAGAAGGAGGCATTCATGAATTATTCACAGAATATTTGGCTGAGTCATTTGGCATTCACTCTGTTCAACATGGAGTTGAAGAATCGATGTTACCAGGATTCTTAGCTGGACTCAATCCTATCGCATTAGGTGCCTCTTTGATTGCATTTTCAGTTGGATTTGGACTTGGATACATATTCTATATTGCCAGATGGATAGACCCTGTAAAGTTTATCAATTCAAATATTTTCTTCTATTCGCTTCACAAAATAATTCTTAACAGATGGTATCTTAACGCAATGATTTATTGGGTTTTTGTAGTAGCCCCTCTCTGGCTATCCAGAGGAATTTGGCGTTACTTTGAAAGTACAGTTATTGATATGGGAATGAATGTAGGTCTAGAAAGATCAATTGCATGGAGCGCTAAAGTTGTACAGAGAACCCAAACAGGAGTTGCACAATCGTATCTTTACGTATTTGGAGCAGGACTGCTCTTTATTGTCCTGATATTACTAATTTAGGTGATTATTGATGATCGAAATTACTTCAACTCCGTTGATTATATTGGCAATACTTGGAACTGTAGGCATTTCTCTTCCATTAATTCACATTGCAAGAAAAGAACAGGGTTCAACATCATTTTATGGAGCAATAACATTTGGAGCACTTTTAGCATCTATTGGATATGTTATTTACCAATTTGCAATAGGTAATGTTACACGAGGTGCAATTTTCTCTGAAGATGTTTTATCAGATGATGCATTTGGTGGCTTGTTTGCCATTGCAATGCTAATTGTTGCAATAATGACTACAGTTGGTTCATTCAATTTCATGAAAAATCAAAAAAATACTGCTGTTTACTTTTCATTAATTCTATTATCTTCAATCGGCATGGTCTTTGTTGCATACTCTACAGATTTGGTAATGCTTTTTGTTGCATGGGAGTTAATGAGTATTCCAACTTACATCTTAGTAGGTTACATGAAAAAAGATCCCTCATCTAATGAGGCTGCTCTCAAATACTTTTTGTTTGGCGCACTTTCTTCTGCAATCATAATTTATGGAATTTCAATAGCTTACGGTCTTACAGGTTCAACTAACATAGGAGAAGTGATCCAAGGCTTTGCAGCACTTGATTCAACTATGGTGCCACTTGCTTTGTTGGCAGTGGGAATGTTCATTGCAGGATTTGGATTTAAGATGGGATTAGTTCCATTCCATATGTGGTTACCAGATGCATATGAAGGAGCACCCCCAACTATTGCTGCATTTTTGGCTGCAGGTACAAAGAAAGTAGGTTTTGCTGCAGCACTTAGAGTTGTTGTGATGGGTGCAATTGCTCTTAGTATTGACTGGACATTTGCACTAGGAATCATTGCAGTAATGACCATGACTGTAGGAAATATTGCAGCCATCATGCAGAAAAACTTGGCAAGAATGCTTGCTTATTCTAGCATAGGACATGCGGGATACATACTAATCGGTCTTTCAATAGCACCCTTCTCACCAATTGGAATCCAAGGTACACTATTTCATGTTCTTAATCATGCAGTAATGAAAGGTGCCGCCTTTATTGCGGTAGCAGGAATCGTTACCACCCTTGCTGTTACTAACATTGACAAACTAAAAGGACTGGCAAGAAGAATGCCAATTACTTCCTTGGGATTAGTAATTTCACTTTTAGCTCTTGCTGGTGTTCCACCATTAAGTGGATTTTGGAGTAAACTTGTTTTATTTGGAGCTGCTATTGATGCAGGACCAGTAGCGCCATGGGCCCCATGGCTTGCGATAGCTGCTGTTCTAAATAGTGCACTATCACTAGCGTACTATGGTTGGATTATACGAAAAATGTACTTTGAAGGTGAACAAGAAAAGAGAGTCAAAGAACCAAGATCAATAATTGCAGTAATGATTTTCTCAATAATATTCATAGTTGGAATAGGTGTTTATCCAGACCCAATAATTCAATTTACAGAAATGGCAGTTCCTAATTTGACTGCACTTTCGCCTTAAACATAGTAAATTTAATTAAATTTTCTAAATACGATTTTGCATTTCCCTCTTCAATTTTTCTTAAACCAATTTTTGCTTTTTCAGAATAATTTTTTAATAGTTCTTCCATTTTATTGAAGATATCACGAGGATCAGAACTTTTCTTAATTAAAAGATTGAATAGTTTATCTTCATTTTTCCAATCATTAAGATCATCTTGAATTTGATAAGCTATGCCAATATTTTTTCCATACACTGCTAATGCTTCAATTTCCTCTTCTGACCCCCCACCTAAGATTGCTCCAAGTCTTGCTGCGGTTTCAAATGCAGTAGCAGTTTTGTATTCAATTACTTTAAGATAGTCATCAAATGTTGCATCTTCACTTTCTTCTAATCGTCCTTCTATAATTTCTCCTTCACTCATGAGCATTGCAGTATTGGCTAGGTAGTTTGTAATTCTTGGGTTGTTAAGTCGTGATGAAATATTTAGAATTAATCCTAGAACAAAATCCCCAGTTAGTATACTTGCATTATAACCATATTTGATATGAAATGGATCCTTTTGTCTCCTCATAGTTTCATTATCTATGATATCATCATGAATGACTGATTCAGTGTGTAAAAATTCAACAGCACAGGATGCAACATATGCATTATCATCTGCTTTTCCTATACTTTCAGCCGCTAGAACTAAAATCAGAGGCCTAATTCTCTTTCCACTTTCCATGGCATATTTTAATGGCTCAATAAATTCAGATTCTGAATATAATGCCAGTTCAGAATTTAGCGAAGCATCAATTTTTTTAATATATGTTCCATAGACTTCTAAAAGAGGATTTATCTCAATATTCTTTCTACTCAAAACCAGCCCTGCTGTCATATTTTTGATAGTATATTATAAGTTGGTGCTCCCGCCGGGACTTTCATCGTTTTTGATTTTGAACCCGGGATCACCGCCTTGAAAGGGCGGTATGCTTGACCGGTCTACACCACAGGAGCCCGTTTGCATCCAGTTATTTTATCCATAAAATCTTTTGGGAACTGCAAAGATTTTTTTATCAGTTTTCTAGGATTAAAGTCATGAATTCTCTTATAAAAAGAATTGATGAAATGATTGAAGAAAGAAGTTTACTCAAACATCCATTTTATGAAATGTGGTCAGATGGAAAGCTTTCATTAGATTCTCTTACAGGATATTCAAAAGAATATTATCAACTTGTTAAATCCGTACCATCATTTATGACTCCTATAATTGAGCAAGCCCCTGATTCTTTAAAAAGTGAATTAACATCAAATCAAGAAGAAGAAATTCAGCACATTAAACCATGGATGAGGTTTGCTTGCTCATTAGGTGTCGATGAAAAAGATTTAGAACATTATGCTGGCCTCCCTAAAACTATTCAAGCAGTTTCACAACTTTCATCATTGATGAATTCATTTGAAGGGGGATCATGTGCAATGTATGCATTTGAAAAAGAAATTCCAAAAATAAGCCAAATAAAACTTGAGGGATTAGTAGAATTCTATGGAATTTCAAGTGAACAAGCTACTGAATACTTCAAGTTACACACTGAAGCAGATATCAGACATGCAGCTGCTTGGAGAAAAGCTCTTGAACAAACTTCATCTAAAAAGGAAGAATTATTTGAAATTGCAGAAAAATCAATTTCTGCACAAAATATGTTACTTGATAGTTGTTACGAATCTTATTGTTAACTCTATAACATTTTATACTGAGGATAGAACCTTTTTTGCGTGGGGCCCGTAACTCAGCTTGGTAGAGTAACCGGCTCATAACCGGTGAGCCAAGGGATCGAAGCCCTTCGGGCCCACTTATCAAAAAATCCTCATTTTAGGAAGGAATTTACATTAATTTTAAAACTAGTAACTACCTATGTAATATGGCCGCAATGAAGAATCAGAGTTATATCTGAAAAATGATGTGAAGGCATTTGACTGAGCTGCCAAATTTTTTTTAAATTTAGTTTTGAGCTACTTGGGATTGAATTTTTTTTAAAACCTCATCACTAACTAAATTTTTCTCGTGTAATGAATTTGTTATTTCTATAATATCGGTAAGTTGATGCATCTTTACTCCCACTGATTCCAAGAGTTTTTCTGCACCTTCTAATCTGTCAATAATTACATATGCATCTGTAACAACTATTCCAGCTTCTTTTAGAAGCTTAATGCTATTTACGACTGAGCCTCCTGTAGTTGCTACATCATCAATCATTAACACCTTCATTCCTTGATGGGTTTTTCCTTCAATTGATTTTGATGTACCATATTCTTTTGGTTTAGTTCTAACGTAAATTAGAGGTTTCACTGTTTCAATTGCAAGTGCAGAGGCAATTACTAGACCTCCAGTAGGAACAGATGCTAGAGTATCAAAATTATCAAATCCTATTTCTTCTGAAATTAAATCTTGGAGATTCTTTATCATCTTACGGAATTGATGAGGAAAACTAGAAACCAACCTTAAATCAACATAGTATGAGCTGTTTTTTCCACTTGAAAGGGTAAAATCGCCAAATTTTATTACCTCATTTTGATGTAAAAAGGTTGCAAACTCTTTTACAAATTCCATACAAAAATTAACTAAACTGGATTTATTTTGGTTTGTATTTTTGTTTAATTGTGCCTGAAATCTGGCTAAATTACGGTAAAACTGAGATTGTACTCGATATAAGAGCTGAGAATCTAGACCAACAAGTAGATTCTCAAGGCAAATCACTTACTGATTCTGAACTAGCAGAAAAGCTTGACACATTTGATTTAGCAAAACAAATGGAGCTTGTAATTCTCAATTACTCTAAATCTGTTCAAAAAACCATATCGACTATTTTTGAAAAATGTGAACAAAAATCTTTTCCAAAACCAAGAATTTTTGCTGATAGAACAATTCTGACCCATGTTAAATCATTCCTTCCTGAAGGAAGTACAATTTCTGAGTTTAGGGATGAAAATCTTTCCAATTCTAGCCTTGTTTTTGTTGGAGAAATGGAATTAGATGGATTATTTGGTTTTGAAACTATAGCAACTAGGTTAATTAAGAAATTTGGAAATGAACAAATGCTTACTGCATATCAACAACGAAAAGGTGATCTTCCATCTCCTGGTGAAACAATTGATAACATGCAGATTGCCAAAAAATTTGTAGACTCTTTTGAAATCTTAGGAATTGAAATAACAGCAAACCAAAACGGTATATTTGATTTATCTATTGGCCATCCATCCTCAACCATGACAATCTCTAAACCATTTGGCGAATCTGCTATAAAGCAGGTTGAAAAACATCGTACTTTGATGATTAGTACGGGAAAAGATGCAAGTAATGATACACTTAGTAAATCATTATCTTCTCTATGGAATTGTAGTGAAGCTATAAAAGATAATGGACTAGCAGTGCTTTTGGCAGAATGTAAGAATGGAATTGGCTCTGAAGCTATTCAACAATTCATAGAAGGTAGATTGAGTCTTGAAAGACTGAAAGAACCTGTAAAATATGTAGATGGAATGGAAGACCTTTTGTTCTTAACAGAAATTCAAAAGAGATTCCAAATTGCATTAGTTTCTATTTTGCCTGAATTTTATACGAAAAAATTGAATTTAGTTTCTTTTGGAGGCATTAAAAGAGCAATGGATCATATACTAAAAGTGCAAGGAATCAATCAAAAAGTAGCAGTTGTTTCTGATGGCGCAAGAATCCTCTTAAGGTAACATTGATGGAGGGATTGGTGCACATAAAATGGCAAGCACTACTATTACTATATACATAAATTTTCTGTTCTTAGGAACTGGTGAAACATCATCAAGTGGCATTGCACTTGGACTTCTTGTACTTAGAAGTAAGATAAACATCGCCATTACCCAGTAATTTAACAAAACAAGAACACCAATACTTGCATATGTTCCAATTCTATGCCATTTTGCTCCAAAAAGTGCTCGTGCCATATGGCCCCCGTCAAGCTGCCATGCTGGAAGTAAATTCAAAAATGTAATTAAAAATCCTAGCCATGCTGCAAACAAAACTGGTGTCATTATTACCTCTTCTCCCTGACCACCTTTTCCAAACATTGCAAGAGTTGCTATCATCAGTAATGGTTCATTCATTTCAATTAATTGAGATTGTGAGAATAAATCTTCAGCAAGTTCATCTGTAATCACTGGTGCAGTGTATGCACCATACATTAAGACAATCATTGTAATAACTAAACCTGCAATAGGTCCTGCAATTGCAACATCAAATAGAATGTGTCTGTTAACTGTTAATCCTCTTGAAGTAATAACAGCTCCAAAAGTAGGAATACCATAGATTGGAATTCCTGGAATAAAGTATGGCCATGATGTTTTGAGTTTATGGAACTTTGCAACAATCAAATGACCTGATTCATGTATTCCCAAAATACCTACCAAAGAAATTGTATAGATAATTGCTATTTCAAAAGGGTCTCCAATATCTACTAGAGAATTTGCAGCAATTGTTCTGTAATAACCGTCAATCATTACAAATCCAATAACTATGACAAAAAGAATCCTAGGCAACCATGATCCTGGTAATAATTTTCGTTGTTTTCTTGGGGGGAATCTATTTACTAGAACATACGTACCCTCTGAAGTTTTTGCCATTCTACAAATAAGATCCCGCGATTCTAATCTTTGAGCGAGTTCTACAAATCCTGTCTTGAATTCTCTATCTTCTATTCGAAATTTTAGAGTATCTAACGTCAGATCTACGGTTGTGACCTGAAATTGTGAAGAAACTATTGAAATAACTTCTTCCTGGGTTGGTTCACTCATTCTTTATCATCGAGAGTTTGTACATTAATGCTTTTGCGGTTAAAATATACTAGTTCGAAAAAAATACTCAAAAATAAATATATGAATTAATTATCAATATTGATGCAAGTAATACTTCGACAAATAGGGAATTGTGTAATTAGAAGATGTGATCCTTCAGATTTGATTCCAGTAATGGAAATCAATATGAAAACTCTCCCTGAACACTATTCTGATTATTTCTATGAGAGCCTATTATCTGAATTGCCAGAGGCATTTCTTGTAGCAGAAATTGATGGTAGAGCCATTGGATACATTATGTGTAAAACAGAATATGGATTTTCAAATTTTAAAAAATTGGGATTTGTAAAGAAAGGACATATGGTATCCATTGCAGTGATAGAACAGCATCGCAAAAAAGGAATTGGTAAAGCCATTGTAGAAGAATCAATGAATGGAGTTAAAATCAAAAAATGCGATGAATTTTATCTTGAAGTTAGATGTAGTAATACAGAAGGAGTACGACTATATGAAAAACTTGGATTTATTATTAGACAGAGGTTAAAAGCGTATTATCGTGATGGCGAAGATTCTTTTTTGATGGCAATTGAGTTTGATTACTAGATTCAAATAAATAACTCAGTTTAAACTTGTAGCGCAATGTCAAAACGAA
>BFAR01000031.1 GCA_008974855.1 archaeon MnTg01 | reverse complement strand
ATTAGTTTTTATTATTTAGCCAATTTTTTGCTTTTGAGTTAATATCATGTTTGTATAACACTTCAAACACCATATCGTAAAATGATATTCCCTTTTTTTGTGCTTGTTCATCAAGCCATCTGATACCATCTGCAAGCTCTGGATCATATTCAGAGAACTCGACTAGTTCATCAACCATCTTTGTGAAGAAGGAGTGGGATTCAAGCATCATTGGAGGCTTTCTATCTGAGATCATAAGTTGGAAATTCAAAATATATAGACAATTGACGCCTTTTTGGTTGACTCTTGGAACATACTTTTTTTTCAGATGGAAATTCAAAAAGAATTTCGTGGATAATTCAGTCTGATGATACTACAGATGAGCAAGATAGAGACCATGTTGACCTGTACTTGGATAAAGTAACTAATGAACAATCAAAGTATATTGCATTACATGCAGGGATTTTTTGGTGCATTGGCAGATTCATTATTGAAAATGAAGATACAGTAAATGTTATGCTTGATTCAAAATCTATGTACAAGCATCTTACAGAAGATAATGAAAATTCTGATGAGTTTATTGAAAAAAGAACGTGGTATTATAAAAAATTAATTGAACAAAGAAAACTAAAAATCAAATATCATCTAATAGAATCAAGAGATGATTTGGCTACAATATTACTTTAGTTTTAGGATGATGCCAATATCCATTAGATTAGTATGAGTATAACCGGTGTTTATTAATCCACCATATTTTTTGAAAAAAGACATTGAATTATTTTTTTTCAAATATGATTTAATTTCTTGAGATTTGGTTTCAATGTTTTTTGTAATAGCTCCTGCATACTTTGTATTGCCATCAATTCCATCAGTGCCTATTGAGGATATAATCAAATCTTGTTTTATTTTTTGAGTCTTTTCTAAAATTCGTAATACAAGTTCTTGATTTCTTCCACCTTTACCTTTACCTTTTACTTGTACTGTAGTTTCACCACCAAAAATTATACAAGAGTTTTTTATCTTGGGAATATTAGAAACAAGTTTTGATGCAGCTTTTACAACATCGCCAGATATACTGATGGTTTTAAAAGAAATTCCTAGTTGTTTTGATTTGTTTTTCATAGATTGTATACAATTATCATTTGTTAAAATTATCTGATGTGGGATTTTGGTTTTTTTAGGAGTTTCAGGAATTTTCCCAGATGCGCCAAGTTTTAATCGATTTAAGATTGATTTTGAGATTTTATTTTCTAATCGGTATTTTTTAATAATTTTTAATGCATCAGCAAATTTTGTATTATCATAATATGTAGTACCTGAAGCAATTGAAGAAAGATCATCGCCTAAAACATCAGACATTATTAGTGATATTGCTTCACATTTGATTCCTTGTACAAGTCGACCACCCTTTATTTGAGATAAATGCTTGCGAATGCAATTCATCTCTTGAATAGTTGCTCCAGAAACAAGCAATTGTTTTGTAACTTTGACTTTATCATTTAGAGTTATTCCATCTGGCAATGCCAATAATGCAGAAGTGCCACCTGAAACTAGAAAAATTACAAGTTCGCCTTTATTTCGTTGGGTTAGAAATTTTAAAATTGATTTAGCTGCATGAACACTATTTTTATCTGGTGTTGGGTGACCAGCTTTGAAGGTTTTAAATTTTTTATTTTTAATGATAGATTTTGTACCTTTTGGCACAACTATAATTCCCTTTTTGATTTTTACATAAGAACTAACTGCTTTAGTCATTGAATTTGCAGCTTTACCAAAAGCCACAAGATAGATTGAATCATAGTTTTTTAGTTTGATTAGTTTTTTGCCAATTCGAATCTGTTTGGAGTTTAGAATTTTTTGTAATTCCTTTTGAGGCATGGCAGAGTCTAGCCCAGCAGTAAGTATTTGAAGTACTTTGGATAAGTTTCCGTCTTTTTTTAGGGCTGAATAATTCTGAATAATCATTTTCAAGTTCTATGAAAGACTTGTAAGATATAATAATACTCAGCATTTTAAATTCTATGTGCATACAGTAAGAATTCCAAAAGTTATCAATTTTGGAGAAAATGCACTTTCTGAAACAGAATATCCAAAAAATGCCCTGGTTGTTACTACTGTCCCACCAGAACTTTCAAGCAAGTGGCTTGACAAAATGGGAATTCAAGATAATATGCTATTTGACAAAGTTACACCAGAACCATCAATTGATGATGTTAAAACATTAATTTCTGAGTTTAAAGACAAAAAACCATCTGTCTTAATTGGTTTAGGTGGAGGAAGTTCGATGGATGTTGTAAAGTATGCTGCACAAGACTTTGGTGTAGAAAAAATTCTAATTCCAACTACTTTTGGAACAGGTGCAGAAATGACAACTTATTGTGTACTAAAGTTTGATGGAAAAAAGAAATTGTTACATGAGAATAGATTCTTAGCTGATATGGCAGTAGTTGATTCATATTTTATGAATGGCACTCCTGAACAGGTTATCAAAAATTCTATTTGCGATGCATGTGCACAAGCAACAGAAGGATATGATAGCAAACTAGGAAATGATTTAACGCGAACTTTGTGTAAACAAGCTTTTGAAGTGTTATATGATGCAATAATGAATGATAAACCTGAAAACTATCCTTATGGTTCAATGTTATCTGGAATAGGATTTGGAAACTGTTCTACAACACTTGGACATGCGTTATCATATGTTTTCTCAAATGAAGGAGTTCCACATGGTTATTCACTATCCTCATGCACTACAGTAGCTCACAAATTCAATAAATCAATTTTTTATGATAGATTTAAAGAGGCAATCGAAAAACTTGGATTTGATAAACTAGAACTTAAAGCAGATGCTTCTGAAGCTGCAGATGTTGTTATGACAGATAGAGGTCACCTAGATCCAAATCCAATTCCAATCAAAAAGGAAGATGTGGTAAAGTGTCTAGAAGACATCAAAGTGGGCAATTTATAAAAAATTCTAAAATTTTTTATTTTTTGTGTATCTGGATATGATACGACTCATCAATTGATCTAAACTTATTTAGCTCAGATCCATACCATATTGTCATAAAGGGTAAGAGTTGGGCAAATTAAAGTTTGGAATTCAAAATGGTCTTAACGTAGCTAGAGCAGGATATTCTGAAGACCAAATCCTTACTGCTTGTGTATTAGCTGATAGAACAGGATATGATTCTGTTTGGTATATGGACCACACAAATGTCCCTCAATGGAAAAAAGCAATTGTTTTGGATCCTTGGGTTATGTTATCTGCAATTGCAAATGCAACTCGAAATGTAGAGCTTGGTACTTGTGTTACTGATGCAATTAGGCGTCATCCATCAAACATTGCACTAGCTGCAATTACACTTGACAGAATTTCAAAAGGCAGAGCAATTCTTGGAATAGGAGCTGGCGAGGCTCAAAACCTCAAAGAGTTTTGCATTCCATTTGAAAAACCTGTTGCAAAGTGGGAAGAACAAATTCAGGTTATTCACAAATTGTATGGTTCAAGTCCAGATAATACAGTAGATTTTGCAGGAAAATATTACCAACTAGAAGGGGCATGTCTTCAAGCACCACCAATTAGAAAACCATATCCGCCAACATACATGGCAGCTGGTGGCAAAAGGACGTTAATGCTTACAGGAAAATATGGAAATGGTTGGCTACCAATAGGATATACTCCAGAATTATTTGAAGATCATAAAGCACAGATTCAAAAATCCATGGATGAAAATGGAAGAACAGATGTTGAAAAAGATGATTTTCAATTTGCATTAGATATTGATGTATACTTTTCTGAAGATGCAGAAGTATCATGGGCAAAAATGAAAGAAGCTGTCAAGGTTAGCTTATTCAAACCCGAAGTGCTAAGGGTTCATGGGCTCAAAGAGATTGAAGGTTTTGATTTTAGAAAATATTTTACAGAATATTCAATGTCAAACCAATCATGGATAATTAAAATGCGTGAAGCTGCAACTAAAATTCCCGAAGCAGTTGCTCGCTCTTCAACTGCAGTAGGCACTCCTGATGATGTAATTCCAACCTTTGAGCGATTTGTCAAGGCAGGAGTTAATCACTTTGTTATTAGATTCTGGGGTAAAAACTACTTTGGAAGCATAGATAAATTTGCCTCAGATGTGATGCCACATCTAAAACACAAAGATGAATCATCAGCTACATTCTTAGGTTAAATGTAAAAATTTCACATTATGCAACTTTTGGGAAGACTAGAGATTAAATCAAAAGAAAAAATTAAAGAATTTTTAGACAAAGAGCATGTTGGAAGGATTGCAAGTATTGATGAGAATGGTTATCCTCAAATTATTCCAATGAATTTTGTTTTTTTAGGTGATGCAATCTATATGCATTCTCATACTAAAGGAGAAAAATTAGAAAACGTCACTAGAAATGAAAAGGTAGGTTTTGAGGTAGATAAGGAATTAGAGTTTTTGCCTTCGTACTTTGAGGATCCAAAAGATGCGTCACTTGCAGATACCCTTTACATTTCTGTAGTAATCAAAGGAAAAGGAGAAATTGTAAAAGATAGAAATGAAAAAACTAATGCCCTAAATGGACTAATTAAGAAATATCAACCTGAAGGCAAATACGAATCAATTTCACCTGAAATGGAGGTATTAGATGAGGTTGCAATTATCAAGATAACACCTGATTCAATGAGAGGAAAATATAAAATTGGTCAGAATTTGCAAGCAGGAGCGCGAATGGAACTTGCAAAAAAAATTCTTGAAAGAAATTCATCTACTGCAAAAGAAACGCTAAAAATTATGGGTTTTGAAGTTACTGATGCAGGTCTTGAAATGAGAGATGAACCAATTTGGTAATCAAAATAAAACCAATGTCCATCTTATGAAATTACCATTGCTTTAAATTCAGTTGGTATTTGCAAAAAATTGCGTTAAAATACTATTGAATAGTCATTCTTGTCTGTCTTTTGGTTCATTACTTCCATGATACTTCCCTTTGTCATGACATTCACAAAAACAGTTATCATGCCTTATGCCATGAGTGATTCTATACTCACATTCCTTAGTATGTTCTGGCAATGTATTACAACAGAATTGGTATCTTTTAAAATACTATTATTGTAATTTTTCAAAGACATTTTTAAAACTATTTGGGTTTTTTTGGAGTTGGGATTCTATAGTTTCTTTTGAAAATTTGTGTTCTGTCATCAAATGTTTTGTAATATCATTACATTTCTTTTTACAGCTTCTGCACATGTACTTCATATCTTATTCCTAATGCTTCACCTCTTCACTCTCAATAAAAGGCAATACCACTTTTTAGGCGTAAAAATTCTTAATTCTCAGCTGGAGTAAATGGCATTTTTGACCATTTACTTAGATATTAGACGAGAATTAAATCACGATTTTTGAGATATTAAGAAATATTTAGTGTTGATCAGGGGTGTTTAATCAACAACCGTTAGCTATAAGTTCAGTTTTTTACGATTAGATTAGTGCAGCAAATTCAAGAGTTTCAATTAGTATCAGATTATTTCCCTACAGGAGATCAGCCTGAAGCAATTGAGAAATTAGTTAGAGGCGTTAAAAAAAATAAAATTCAAACACTTTTAGGCGTAACAGGGAGCGGAAAAACCTTCACAGTTGCAAATGTAATTCAGCAAACGGGCAAAAACACTCTAGTAATTTCTCATAACAAAACGTTAGCTGCCCAACTTTATTCTGAGCTAAAACAGTTTTTTCCAAAAAACAATGTCGGATACTTTGTATCATACTACGACTATTACCAACCAGAAAGCTATCTTCCTCAAACTGATACCTACATAGAAAAAGATACTCAAATTAATGAAAAAATTGAAAAGCTGAGACTAGAAGCAACTGCAATGCTTCTATCTAACGAACCCACAATTATTGTAGCCACAGTATCATGCATTTACTCTCTTGGTAATCCCAAAGACTGGGATGACATGTCAATTACAATTTCTGACAAAGAAGAAATGAATCGTTCTACAATTATTAAAAAACTTGTTAATGCAAGATATGAGAGAAATGATGTAGAGCTTGTGCCAGGAAACTTTCGAGTAAAAGGCGATACGCTAGATGTTATTCCAGCATATTCAGAAGATATAGTTAGAATTTCTTTGTTTGGAGATGAAGTTGAAAAAATCACTTTACTTGATAATGTATCACTAAAAGAAAAACGAAAGATATCTTCAATCAAAATTTTTCCAGCAAAGCATTACCTTATTGCAAAAGATGTAAGAGACCGTGCAGTAAACTCAATTAAATCAGAGCTAAAACAAAGGTTGCCAGAACTTCATGATCTAGAGCGACAAAGACTAGAGATGAGAACAAAATACGATTTGGAAATGATTGAAGAGTTAGGATATTGTTCTGGAATTGAAAACTATTCTCGACATTTTGATGGAAGAGAGGTAGGCGAGCAAGCATTTTGTCTGCTTGATTTTTTTGGAGACGATTATCTACTTGTAATTGATGAATCTCATGTTACTCTACCACAACTTCATGGCATGTACAAAGGAGATCATTCTAGAAAGAGGGAGCTAATCACATATGGATTCAGGCTCCCTAGCGCATATGATAACCGACCACTCAAATTCGAAGAGTTTGAAAAATACATAAAAAATACAATTTTTGCATCTGCCACACCATCAGATTATGAAAGAAAAAAATCATTTCATATAGTAGAGCAGGTAGTTAGGCCAACGGGTCTACTTGACCCAATAGCAGAAGTTAGACCTACTAAAAACCAGATGGATGATCTAATTGAAGAAATTAAAAAACGTGCAAAAAAAGAACAGCGAGTTCTAGTTACTACTCTAACAAAAAGGATGGCAGAAGATTTAGCTGAGTATCTCTCAAAAAAAGATGTAAGGGTTAGATACATGCATTCAGAGATTGAAGTACTACAAAGAACAGAGCTAATTAGGCAATTAAGACTAGGAGAGTTTGATGTTTTAGTAGGAATAAACTTGCTCCGAGAGGGTCTTGATATTCCTGAAGTGTCTCTGGTTGCAATACTTGATGCAGACAAGGAAGGTTTTTTGAGAAATAACACAAGTTTAATTCAAACATTTGGACGAGCTTCAAGAAACGTAGAAGGTGCAGTAATCATGTATGCAGACAATATTACTGGCTCTATGAAGTCAGCCATGGCTGAGACTAAACGAAGAAGAGAAAAGCAGCTAGAATATAATAAAAAACGAGACATTACTCCAAAAACAATCATAAAGTCTATTCCAGAACAAGTAACTACACTCGATGATATCAAAAACAAATCAGCTAGCGATTTGACACGAGATTCAATAGATATTGAGGCAACTATGAAAAAATATGCAGAGGATCTTGACTTTGAGCGAGCTATAGAGTGTAGAGAACGATTAAAAAGAATTCAAAAGGAGATTGAAAAGAAAAATGAAAAATAACATATTAAAGATTCGTGGAGCACGACAACATAATTTAAAAAATATTGATGTAGATATTCCAAAAAATAAACTGGTGGTAATTTCTGGATTATCAGGCTCTGGAAAATCTACATTAGCATTTGATACAATTTATGCAGAAGGACAGCGTCGTTATGTAGAATCACTATCCGCATATGCAAGACAGTTTCTTGAAATGATGGACAAGCCAGATGTTGATTCTATTGAAGGATTATCTCCTGCTATTTCAATCCAGCAAAAAACAACTAGCAAAAACCCACGCTCAACTGTTGGAACCACCACTGAAATCTTTGATTATCTTAGATTACTATATGCTAGAATAGGGATTCCTCATTGTCCCAACTGTAAAAGAAGGATTTCAAACCAGTCAATTGAGACTATTTGTGACTCGGTTCTCAAAGATTTTGGAGGTAAAAAAATCCTGATTTTGGCACCTATTATTCAACGAAAAAAGGGAACCTATGAGAAGCTATTTGAGCAAATCAAAAAAGATGGGTATTCTAGAATTCGTCTGGATAATGAAATACAGTCTTTAGATGAAGAGATTCCTGCACTTGACAAACAAAAATGGCATTGGATAGAAATTGTAGTTGATAGAATTACTGCATCAAAAGAAGAAAAAAGTAGACTCTTTGAAGCAATTCAAAATGCAATCAAAGCTGCTAAAGGTCAAGTAATGATTGCATCTGAAAAAGAAAATAGATTATTTTCACAAAATAATGCATGCCCACACTGTGGGGTAACAATTGGGGAGCTAGAACCAAGAACGTTTTCATTTAACTCGCCTTTTGGCTCTTGCAAGGCCTGTAATGGTCTAGGAGTAAAAATGGAGTTTGATCCAGATTTAGTTATACCAGATAAAACCAAGTCTCTTTTAGATGGCGCAGTGGTTCCTTGGAGTGGTAGAGCAGCATCATTTCGTCGCCAAGAACTTCGCGCAGTTGGAAAAAAATTTGGATTTAATTTAATGACGCCAATTAACAAACTAAAACCAAAACATCTTGAAGCAATTTTACATGGAACTGATAAAAAAATCAACTACAAATACCAATCAAAAACAAGTGATTCCTACTGGGAATATTCAGATAGTTTTGAAGGTGTTCTAAATAATTTACATCGAATATTTTTAGAAACTGAATCTGAAGCAAAAAGAGAATGGTTGAAACAATTCATGTTAGATACTCCATGTATTGCATGTCATGGACGAAAGCTAAAACCTGAAGCTTTAGGCGTAAAAATTAATGATAAAGGAATAATGGATGTATGTGATCTTTCAATTGATGATTGTTATGACTTTTTTCAAAATCTCAAGCTAACAAAAACTGAAGAGTTTATTGCAAGAGAAGTATTAAAAGAAATTAAGGAGCGATTAGAGTTTCTAAAAAATGTAGGATTAACTTATCTTACACTAAATAGATCTAGTGCCACATTATCTGGTGGAGAGTCACAAAGAATTCGACTAGCAACACAAATTGGCTCCAACCTTACAGGAGTGCTATATGTTTTAGATGAGCCTACAATTGGATTACATCAAAGGGATAACGCTAGATTGATTAAAACGCTAATAAAGCTGCGAAATCTTGGAAATACTGTCATTGTAGTAGAGCATGACGAAGAAGTTATACGAAATTCAGACTGGATGCTAGACCTAGGACCAGGAGCCGGAGTCAATGGAGGAAGAATAGTTTTTGAAGGAACTGTGGACATGATTCTTAATGGACATAAATCAGTTACAGGAGATTACCTTAAAAATAAATTAATTATCACGTTAAAAGATAAAAAACGAGAAGACAAGGGTAAATTAATTCTCAAGGGTGCAAAAGAAAATAATCTAAAAAATATCACTGTAGAATTTCCATTAGGAAAATTTATCACTGTTACTGGAGTTTCAGGTTCTGGAAAATCAACATTACTAAATGAAACATTGTTAAAAGCTCTTGAATCCAACTTTTACAAAACTAATCATCGTGTAGGTGCCCATAAAGAAATAACAGGAATAGAGAAAATCGATAAAGTAATAGCAATTAATCAATCGCCAATTGGAAGAACACCAAGATCAAACCCTGCAACATACATTGGCGCATTTACTCCAATTCGGGAACTTTATTCAAATACAGAAATTTCAAAAGAACGAGGATATTCAATGGGACAATTCTCATTTAATGTTCCAGTTGGAAGATGTTTTGCATGTGAAGGTGATGGTGTAAAACAAATAGAGATGCAATTTCTTTCAGATGTTTTTGTAAAGTGTGATGAATGTAAAGGAAAAAGATACAACACTGAAACATTGTCAGTTAATTATAAGGGGAAAAATATTTCAGATATTTTGGATATGACAGTGTTTGAAGCATTGAAATTTTTTGAAAATATTCCATCAATTAAGAGAAAACTTCAAACAGTCTTTGATGTTGGTTTAGGATACATCAAACTTGGGCAATCATCTCCAACATTATCTGGAGGAGAAGCACAAAGAGTAAAGCTGGCATCAGAGCTATCAAAAAGAACTACTGGCAATACACTTTACATATTAGATGAACCAACAACAGGCCTACATTTTGCAGATGTTCAAAAACTACTGGATGTGTTAAATCGACTGGTTAATCTTGGCAATACAGTGATTGTAATTGAACACAACATGGATGTAATCAAAAATTCAGATTGGATAATTGATCTTGGTCCAGAAGGAGGAGATGAAGGAGGTAAAATTATGACCGTAGGCACACCTTCACAGGTAGCAAAAACAAGTACACATACAGGAAAATTCCTAAAAAAGTTTATGCAAAGATGACTTTAGATATTTCTAAAATAAACATACCTAAACAACCAGGAATCTATTTGATGAAGGATACAAGTGATAACATAATCTACATTGGTAAGGCTAAAAATCTAAAAAACCGAGTAAAATCATATTTTTTAAAAAATCAAAATTATAAAACTCAAAAACTTGTTGAAAAAATTTCAGATATTGAATTTGTTTTAACAGATAATGAAGGAGAAGCATACATTCTAGAATCAAACATGATTAAAAGATACAGACCAATCTA
>BFAR01000030.1 GCA_008974855.1 archaeon MnTg01 | reverse complement strand
AGAGTCTCTGTTTCCAGAGTCTCTGTTTCCAGAGTCTCTGTTTCCAGAGTCTCTGTTTCCAGAGTCTCTGTTTCCAGAGTCTCTGTTTCCAGAGTCTCTGTTTCCAGAGTCTCTGTTTCCAGAGTCTTTGTTTCCAGAGTCTTTGTTTTCAGAGTCTTTGTTTTCAGAGTCTCTGTTTTCAGTAGACTGAGTGTTTTCTGTTGTCATGTGCAATTAACAAATTCACGATAATTTAAATCTAAGATCGGAAAAATTGCTGTAAATTTAGATTTATGAAAATTTTTACGTTAAAGAGATATACTAAACAATATGTCAAATGAAAAAATTAGAGTTTTAGAATCAGGTTCCAAAGAAGAAAAAATTCCTACCTTAGAGTCTTTAGCAAATACTAGTGATTTTCATACAATAAACAAGATAATTTCAAAACTAGATGATTCTGATATTGAGGTAAGAGGAGAAGCTTTTAGCTCACTTGTTCTTAATGAAAATAATATCTCCGATCAATTAATTGATAATTTAAAATCAGAAAGTAAAAACATTAGAGGTTTTTCAGCATTGGTTCTTGCTAATAGAAGAAACTATGATGCTATTTCAGAAATTACTAACCTTACCAAAGATCAAAGTGGGATGGTACGCGCGTGTGTTTTAGGTGCTTTGGGATATCTTAAAGCAAAGCAAGCCAGTAAAGAAATTCATGATTGTTTTTTTGATTCAAATATAGAAGTTAAGAAAAGTGCCCTAAAGGCTGCAATTGATATTGGAGACAAAATTTCTAGTGAAGAGATTATTACACTAGGAAAGGAAAAAGATCCTGAAATAGAAAAATTACTAGTACAAGCAAAAATAAATTCTTAAAGATTATCCGTATGATTCGAATTTGACTTCAAAGCTTCCATCTTCACGTTTGGCATGTTCTGTGACAAAGCCTTTTGGGGTCATAAAGTCCATTACACCATCAATAGTTCCTTGCCATCCACAAATGTAAAATATCGTATTATCTTTAGTAATTTTATCTCCAATTAATTCTTCTAATGGTGACAATCCTCCTTCTTTAGGTCTCAAAAATGTCTCTACTCGTCCTATTTGACCTCCCCAAGATCTGTTAAACCATTCTTGTGGACGACTAATAGTAGCTCGGTATTTAAAATTCCATTGATCTTTTCCCTTATCAAGACTTTCCATTTCTAAATCAGAGAGAAGTTCCTTGTAGCTTAGCTCATCAACGTAGCTAGCACCATGTAATACAAGAATTTCTCTTTTATCATGAATTTCATGAAGATGTTGAGCAAAGCTAACAAATGGAGCAAGTCCAGTACCACCTCCAATACATATTATTCTTCTTTCATCTTTGCTTCCATCAGGCATTTTTTCATTAATGTTTAGAGCAGCACCTGTTGGTTTAATCCAACTAATTTCATCGCCAACTTTTGCATTGAACAGTTGAGTTGTTAAACGGCCAGGAATAGGTTTTCTAACCCATCTAATGACAAGTTCAATGTAATTTCTATTTTCAGGATGAGAAACAATAGAATATGCTCTTCTCACAATTTTATTGTCTTCAGTTGGATTAGGCATGCCGATTGTAATAAATTGACCAGCTTTGTATTCTGGCACTTGACCATCATTTGGAACTAATCTCATTATGACCAAATCTTCTTTCAATAATTGAATGTAAGTAATGGTTGCTTTGTTATCTACGACCACTTAATCTGTGTAAGATATAATGGTTAAATATCTTCTGATAATTATTTTCTAGATTTTCAAACTTCAGCTAAACGTTAATAACCATTTGTAAAAATCTTAAGCGGTCAGAAAATTCTTCTGATAATTTGGGCCGGTCGTCTAGACTGGTAGGATACGCCCTTGGCATGGGTGAGATCGAGGGTTCAAATCCCTCCCGGTCCATTTCATTTTTCTAAAAAAATAAAACCAAACACTTCAGTCATACATCGGGGACGTAGGTCAGCTTGGTGGACTGCCAGCCTCGGGTGCTGGATGTCATGGGTTCAAGTCCCATCGTCCCCACATCACATTTGAGTTCATTGAAATAGGCCAAATTAATTAGAAACTCAATTGACAGTTTCTATTTATCTAGCCCATCTAAATCCAGTAACCAATGCTCATGTAGAGATTATTGAAGAATTAAAAAAAGAATCAGACGTAATAGTAATGCCAGTAATCTTTCGTAAGAATAACCAGGAGGTAAACAGTCGAAGCTTTCCATTTAGTTTTGAAATTAGAAAACAGATGCTTGATTCAGCTTTTGGAAATTCAATTAAAGTTTCTAAAAATTATACATTTCGAGCTCCATTTTGGAGATATCTTCCTCCATTGTTATCACCTTTTTCATGGATATTAAGAAAGCAAATTCTTGAAGGTATCTCAGAGGATTATTTCACTTATACAGGTGACAAGGCAGAAGGTAGAATGCTCAAAGGTTATCGTCTTAATCCTAAAATTGGTATAAGAAAAACAGTTTCAGCAACATCTGTAAAAAATAAAATGTATGACACAGTTCTAGGAAAAAATATAACTTGGGAAGAAGATGTTCCCCAAAAAGTAATAGAAATAATAAAACAACATTGGAAAGTTGTTGAAAAATATGCTAAACTAGAAGATGAAACTACTAGAGTTGTTGGAATGAAATTTCCTAAAGATGGATATTGGTCAAGATAGTTACTGTTGACCAATTTTTGATCCAAATTTTCTACATGAGTAGATTAATTACAGATGATTAATCATCAATTTCTGTGAAATTTTCTCTTTCAAAATTTCTTTGGTTTGATGGGAAAATTGTTCCTGAAGAAAAAGCCATGGTTCCCGTAACAACTCACGCAATTCACTATGGAACATCAGTTTTTGAAGGAATACGAGCATATTGGAATTCTAAGAATCTGTATGTGTTTAGGCTTGATGAACACATTAAACGATTTCGTAATTCAGGAAAATATTACCATATTTCTTTGAATTTTACTAATAAACAAATTACTAATGCAATTATTAATTTGTGTAAAAAAAATAAAATGAAAAAATCCTGTTACATTAGGCCCTTTTATTTTGTTGGAGAACATGGAATTAATCTTCATGTAGATGAAAAATCGCCAACTAATGTAGCAATATTCATGTTTCCGTTTGGGGATCTATTTAACAAAAAAGGAATTACTGCAGGAATCTCATCATGGAGAAAATTCAGTGTTTTATCAACTCCTCCACAAGCAAAAATGGGTGGAAACTATCTCAATTCTATATTGGCCACACAGGAAGCCAAACGAAATGGATATGATGAAGCGATTCTTTTAGATAAATTAGGAAATGTAAGTGAAGCTCCTGGAGAAAATATTTTCATAGTCAAAGATGATAAAATAGTTACTCCACCTCTTACCTCTTCAGCTTTAGAAGGTATTACAAGAGAAACTATATTCTATTTAGCTCAAGATAAAGGATATCAGGTAGTGATTAGAGAAATTACAAGAAGTGAATTATACATAGCAGACGAAGTTTTTCTATCTGGAACTGCTGCAGAAATTACTCCAATTATTCAAATTGATCAAAATAAAATTGGAAGTGGAAAAGTTGGAGTTATTACAAGAGAATTAATGTCAGATTATACTGATGTCGTTATGAACAAAAATGAAAAATATTCCCAATGGTTGACACAGGTGTATTAGAATGAAGGTAGCTCAGATAGGAACAGGAGGATGGGGTAAAAACCATACAAGGATTTTATCACAACTTGGAGTTCTCACAGCAGTATGTGATACTGATAAAGAAAGAAGTAAAGAATATTCTGAAAAATATTCTGTTAACAGTTATGATTCTGTTGATGCATTATTAGATTCAGAAAATTTTGATGCTGCGTTTATTTGTACTCCAACTTCAACTCACTCACAAATTGCAAATCAACTTATTCAAAAAAAGAAAAATGTGTTTATTGAAAAACCTCTAACGTATCTTTCTGAAGACGGGGAGGATTTACTTGAACAGGCAAAGAAAAATAATGTCATTATGACTTGTGGATATATTGAGCGTTTCAATCCTGCAGTAGATTTGGTAAAAAATTATGTAAAATCAAAAAAATATGGTGAATTAGTCATGCTTGAATTTCATCGTGAAAATAGAATGCCTCTACACATTAAAGATGTTGGAATTATTTATGATACATCAGTTCATGATATAGATACTGCAATGTGGCTTTTTGATGACACACCACAAGTAGTTTTTGCAAGAGCAGGAAGCATAAATCATGAACATGAAGATTTTGCAACAATAATGTTAGGTTTTAAAGATAACAAAGTTGCTATAATTTCTTCAAATTGGATTACACCAACAAGAGTGAGGAATTTTAACGCAGTATGCACTGAAGGTATTATATCATCAGATTTTATTTCCCAAGAGGTAAGAATCGAAACTAAAAATGATTCTGAGATTCCTAGAAAAGAAAAGCAGGAGCCTTTACAGTTAGAAATTCAGAATTTTCTTGGAGCCATAGAGGGTAAAAATGAGTTAAGAGTAAAACCTGAACAGGCAGTTAACGTCACAAAGATTGCAGAGGCGTCACTTTTATCTAGCCAAAAAGGTACACCAATTTATCTCGAGTTAAAATGAACAAAAAAATGATGGATATTCTTGCATGTCCTATAGACAAACATTCTCCACTAGAGATCTTTGAATCAAATTCAAAAGATGATGTAGTTGTTGAAGGAGCATTATACTGTACAGATTGCTCTAGATTTTATCCAATAATTGAAGAAATCCCGATATTGCTTCCTGACGAACTAAGAGACAAAAAGCAAGATTTGGATTTTCTTAACAACAATCAAGAAAAATTACCTGAAAAAATAATTAAACAAGCTGCTCCATGGCATCTGTGAGCTATATTGGTTACAAATTTTATTTCTGAAAAAGCAAAGATTGGAAAAAATGTCAAGATATGGCATTTCACATATGTTGGGGATGATACTGAAATTGGAGACAATGTGAAAATTGGATCACTTGTTCACATAGATTACGATGTAAAAATTGGTGAAAATTCCCTGATTGAAGGAACAGTGTATATTCCACCATTATCAAGAATTGGAAAAAATGTATTCATTGGTCCTGGTGCAGCACTTACTAATGATCCTTATCCTCCAAGTGGAAAAATGATTGGTGTTAGAATTGAAGATGGGGCAATAATTGGTTCACGGGCGGTAATAAAAGCTGGAGTCACAGTTGGTAAAAATAGTGTTGTTGCAATGGGGGCAGTTGTAACTAAAGATGTCCCACCTAACAAGGTTGTAGTTGGGGTTCCTGCTCGGGAAAAATATTCTAGAGAAGAATATGATACAAAACAAAAAAAATGGATTGATAGCTAAATCTTAAGCTGTGACCGGAATATCCAATTTTTTACTCTTGATAAAATAAAAATCCACGTAACTACTAATCCAATTGATATAACAGCTTTAATTGCTGAAGAGAAAATTAAATCAAATTCACCGTATCCAGAAATTGTGATGGGTGCCAAAATAAGAACTGCTATTCCTCCTCCAATTATTATTAAAATCCACATTGCAAAGATAAATACAAAAATTGATGAGCCACTCAAAGAGAAACACCCATCATAAATGCAGTAATTATAGCTAAAATTCCTGAAAAAATTGTCAGCTTAAAAATTACAAAACCAATCTCTTTTTCAGATAAAGGCCTGCCACCAGCTAGAATTAACCGTACTAAAGTAACACTGGCTTTTTTATTTGAAGTAGCTTTTAGCTTAAAATCTTCTGTTAATTCTACTGGTTTTTCTTTAATCGCCCTATGCTCTACAATACGTTTCATACTTGATAGAAACAAGAATGAGTTAAAAATTGCAGGACCTAGTGCAATTGCAGCAATAACTTCAACTTGGCCCACTATTGCAATAGCACCATACATTGCACCTAGGGTTAATGCACCGGAATCTCCAGGGAAAATTTTACATGGATATTTATGATATTTATAAAAAGCAAGTGATGTAAGAACTAGTAAGAGACTTACCATAGCAATTTCATAATTTTCTAAAATGATTAACGAAATTGTTATTGCAGAACCTGCAATAACCATAAAACCACTTGCGACACCATTTAGAACATCAATTGAATTAATTGTATTACCAGTAATTACTATCATTATGACTACTATTACAGGATAAAGTAGAGGAATCTTTACTTCTCCAAATAACGGAAACGCAAGATTAGAATCAAATGCTCCAAGTAAGAGAATTGGAATTGCAGCAGCAGCAAGGGCTAGTGGTTTGAACCAGCCTCCCATGACTTTCTTATCATCAACAAGTCCTACTAGAAATGCTAATGCAGTTGTGATTAGAATTGCAATAATTTCTGTCATTGGGAAAAACGCGTACAAAACTGTTCCTGAAATTAAAATTCCTGCAATAAGAGATGGGCCACCTGGTCTGGCAACCATTGCCCCTCCTTTTCTATGATAATCTTTAACAGTGCTATTTCGTTTTTCAAGAGCCTTAATTAAAAATGGAGTAAGTGCAAATACTGTAAAAAATGCAATGGCTGAGACAATTATAGCTGCAATGATTTCTTGTTCCAATTATCTACCTTTTTGTAATTGGGACTTGATATTATCTGCAAGTGTAGAACCAATTTTATCAATTTCTGCTAATTTTTTAACTGGAATTTTGGATAAATCTTCGAGTGTTTTTATTCCATGATTAAACAATTTTCGTGCTCGAATTCTTCCAATTCCCTTGATTTTTACCAGATCAATGAGTTCCTCTCGTATTCCATAGATGACCCTTTTTCGCAAAATATCTAATTCATCTAGCAAATCTAAATTATCGCCTTGTTTTGCCAGCTCACGAAGGCAGTATAACAACCAGTCTGCAGTTTGAATCAATCTATGAATATCACCTGATTCAACTTTCATACCATCAGCAAGTGCAATTTCAGATGATTCTGTAATCCATGACTGAAGGGCCATCAAACTTCGTGAGCAGTCATATTCTGAAATTGGTTCAATGAGTTCAGAAGAATAATTCTCAAGCATTACTCCAAGTGGTTCATGATCTTTTATTCGTAAAGAAAATTTTGGAAAAAATTCTTCACAATTGGAAATTAAATGTAAGAATCCAAATGTATGTTTTCGTCCTGGAGTAACAAGTGCAAGGGAATCTCTGAAATAAGTTGCAGTAATTGGATCAATGTAAAGTTTTGAAACTTTTTTCCCAAAATCAGTTGCAACAAATCGTTGTCCTTTGTTAATGATAAAATCTTCAGTTGAAAGAAATTTTAGAGCAATATCAATTCCAAATTTTATTGTAGATTTTGTTGATTGTAATCCACCTAGTGTTTGCAAAAAGAAATCTAAAATTTCATCTTTTTTAATTCCTGGGCTAGTAACAATTAAACTTAGAACATGT